>NZ_JAQVZX010000018.1:0-30458 GCF_028707975.1 Syntrophomonas sp. | reverse complement strand
AAGCAGAATGTTTCACGTGAAACATTCTGCTTCTGCTGCTTCTGCTGCTTCTGCTGCTTCTGCTGCTTCTGCTGCTTCTGCTGCTTCTGCTGCTTCTGCTGCTTCTGCTGCTTCTGCTGCTTCTGCTAGGGGAAAAATAAATTAAACTGCTCTAATAAAAGCATAAAAGCCTTTGCTGGGGATAGTTTACTAATATGAGGATAACAAATAGATGTCACTGCAAAAAGTTATTAATATGCATTCGTTTGCATATTAATATACCGCTCCAGCGTCCTTAATAGCAACCGAAGGGAGCATCAGGAGCACCCGCAGGGTGCTGCATCCATGCTTCGCCAGAAGCTCGGTATATTTATGCAACCCTTATGCAACAAAAAGAGGTTTTTGCAGTGGAGCCATCTGTCCGCATATTTACCTGCGAAAGTTGCGGTTATACCGAAGGTCGAGATGACAACGCAGTAATTAATCTCTACAAGTGGTACGCTGCCCCCGTGACAGGGTCGGCTCTGATTAAGAGCTGAATGAGTATCAAGTTTGTGTTTGGACGCTATAATAAGTGCCTGATACCAACAAGTGCTTAAAACTTCACCAAGAAGCCCGGTAATTTATTGCCGGGAGTAGGTCACACTTTATCCAAAAAAGCCTGGGCTCGTTGTCGGAAGTCATCGCTGTAAAGCATTTTCTCCAGGAACTCAAATTCCAGCTCCATGCCTTTTTCAAAAGGCAGGTCGAAACCGGAAGTTATAGCCTTTTTTGCGCCTTGTACCGACTGAGGAGCTTTTTGGGATATTAGTTTTCCTAATATCAGAGCCTTGCTTAATGCTTGACCAGGAGGACTCCGGTGCTCAATTATACCCATCAGCTCTGCTTGCTGCGCATCAATCTGTCGACCAGTAAGGACAATATCCTTGGCCCGGCCATAACCTGCCAGGCGGGAGAGTCTCTGGGTTCCGAAAACCAGACCCATATTAACTCCTGCTGCCGCGATCCGGGCATCATCATCCATCACCCTAATATCAGCACATAGAGCCAACTCCAGGCCTGCGCCCATAGCGAATCGGTTGATAGCCGCAATAAGCGGGAAGGGGATATTTTCGATTTGACGGAATAACTGGTAAAGGCTAGCAAAATAGTCTTGGTTGGACGCGGGACTTTGATTTAAAAGTTCGCGTATATTGGCGCCGGCAGAGAAGCCATAGTCCCCGGTTAGAACCACCACTTTGGCCTCATCTTGGGATATCTCAGAGAAGCAGGCAGAGATTTCTTTGAGCATTAGCTGTGAAAGGGCATTGACCGGCGGAGCATGCAGGGTAACAGTGGCTATACAGTCGATGATGTCCAGTGAAAGTAAAGTATACTGCTTTGTGTCCGGCATTTTACCCACCCCCCTTTTCTTCTCCTGTTTAATACTATTATATTTATATTCATTCTAAGTCAGGACGGAACAAAAACCAAGTAAGAATCGGGGGACAGGTTCCTTGATTCCTGACCGGAAGAAAAAAGAGCTCTATGTCTATGCTATACTGTAAATAAAAGGGGGAGATGCGGTGTCCAAGCTTCTGGCTTAAGTAAAGAAGAAATCAAAGCGTTGGAGTAATCAGAGCACAAGGGGATCCATAGAACCGTCCCCTGTGTGAGCTTAAGCATATCGGGGGAGAGGATAGGCTTATGATTGCCGAAATCAAAGGTAAGATCAGTCAAACGGGATATAATTTGAATGACAGATTGGAAGATAATCTAACCGGAAATGTTTTTGGTGCAATGCGATATATACCCTTTAATCTGGCTTTGCGAAACATACTGGCCAAAGGCGTATATCCCCCGGGGATCGGCGAGCTGATCCTGGGAATCAAAACTGAATATTGGGGCGACAAAGTTCAGTTTTGGCCTTATGACAGGGAAGGGGAAATAGATGTTTTAGTCGACTTTGACGATGCGATAATAGGGATCGAAGTGAAGTATTTAAGCGGGCTTTCTTCTGATGATGATGTGGTGGCGGAAAAGTTAATGGATAATGAAGCGGAAAAAAGCTGCAATCAGCTTGCCCGTGAATCAAGGATCATTGCGAAAAAAGGAGCGGGCAAAACCAAAATACTACTTTTTATAGCGGACAGCGATTTTTGCTGCAATGTTTATGAAGATGTAACGGAGCGGGGTATTATTGAAGACCCGGTTGGGTTTGGCTATCTTTCCTGGCAAAGTGTTTTGTCTCAGATGCAGCTGCTGGCACTGGATAATCCTTTCTATCAGATTATCCTCGATGATGTCATTTCTCTTTTGATAAAAAAAGGGTTTGAGAGCTTTACTAATATGTATGTAACTCTAGATGCGGATATTGCGCCGGAGGGATACTATGATTTCGGTGCTTACGATTCCTGCGCCCTGAGTTTTGAAACTGATATTTTAATCGAAGGTGGTGTATATTATGAGTTCAGCTGAAAATATCAGGAATGCTTTTAATGTAGTACACAAAACCTACGAAAATATTAAAAAACTAATGGATTATTGCAAAACCGTGGCAAACGAAAAAAGCCAATACATAACTGCGGTAGATAAGTTTTTACGGTGGAAGTCAGATATTGATTATTCCGGGTGGTACATTCATGATTTTATCCTCTTGTTCCAAAAGAGATCTGACGCGGAGCTGGAAAATGAATGGCGCAATGGTCCGGTTTATGCTATGGAAATTGAGCTGCGCAGCGAAGACCCACAAAAAGTCCCCAGCGTTTATTTATCCAAATTTGAATATGCTGAAATAGATTCCTGGTACAAAGGGTGTTCTCCAGCCAATCATTGGGCATTTTATTGGCCATTGAGAAACCGCGACATTATGAATATCGAAACCAACGAAGGAATAACGATGGCTGTACCAAAAACAAAAGAAACGGGGCAGTCTTACTGGGGACTGGAAAGAGTGACCTCTGTCAGTATGCCTTTAACGGACATAACAGCGGACAATGCCTTAGAAAAGATATTTGGCAGTTTTGACAAGTTAGGGTAATACCATTGGCTCCTAGGGTAGCTTATTGGTACATCGCCCTGAATTAATAAACGTCAACAGATGAATTTGGTTTGAGCTTTCGCTGGCCATTTTGGGCATCATCACATCCATAATAATAAGGTGGATTTCGTTTTCATCCACTGCCTGCAAAGCTTCCAAGCCGTTGGCAGCCTTAAAAACCGGATAATCTTCGTTTTCCAGGCAAAATCGCCTCCAGTATTTCCCTGTCGCTATCGCAAACTAAAATATTTATGACGAATCACTTCTATAAATCAAGTTCTCATCTTGAGGCAATGATAGCAAGCAAATCTTACAAAGTTATGGCCATAAATCTTAAGAATTTCATAAAGAAATAAATCGACTGCAGGAATCAAGGTACCTGTCCCCCTGATTCCTTTCATCTATGCTTAAACTTGTTGTGCATTTTTGGGACTTAAACCCGGGGCGGTTTTACAAGATAGAAAAATATTGCTATTATGGAAAGACTAAAAGCATTGAAGGTCTAAACGAGGTAGATTGTGAAAATCCAGAAAAAAAGCCCAAAAAAAAAGGCTAATGACAGCTTCACTTTTATAATAATCCCAGGAAAAACTGGACAGGCACTCCATCTATGTCTAAGCAGAAAATATATTTTGGCAGGAAGCTTGCTGTTATCAAGCGTAATTTTAGTTTCTGCCATGATAACATGCCTGTTTTTTCAGAGCCAGGCTGAGATACGCTCAGTGGAAAAGATTAAGATGGAAAGCCTGAAAAAAGATGAAACCATAGACCTGCTGGGAAAAGAAATCCAAAATATTCGAAAACAGCAGGAGGGTATAGACCAAACCCAAAATGAAATAAAAAAACTGATGGGAATTATGCCGGAAGCGCAAGTTAATGCAAAACCCTCCCGGGGGACAATAGTAAGTGAAATGGGGGGAGCGGAAAATGAAGCCGAGGACATTTTGTCAGCGACCCGAAGTATTAAAAGGGAGATAAACCGGCAGGAAAATGAGATAAACAGCTTGCTGTCCGAGGTCAGCCAGCGAGGAACATATTATAGAAGTCGTCCCAACCAATGGCCGATAAAGGGGGAGATATCATCACCCTATGGCTGGAGAAAATCTCCTTTCCGAAGTAGAAAAACTAGTTTTCATGATGGTATTGACATCGTACAGGATCTGGGAACAGAAGTGCTGACAGCAGGTGACGGGAAGGTCATCTTTGCCGGATGGAAGGCTGTTTATGGAAAAACCGTGGAGATCGACCATGGTTATGGATTTATCAGCCGCTATGGGCACAATAGTGTCATTCTGGTTAATGAGGGTGACAGAGTCCAAAAGGGAGAAGCGATAGCTTGCCTGGGGAATACCGGCAACAGCACCGGACCCCACCTGCATTTTACCATAATGAAAAATAATGAAAGCGAGAACCCGGAAAACTATCTGCCCTGATGGGAGAAACCGGGCTTTGGATTAGAGGGAAAGGGTGTGGATTAGATGTGGAAAAAGGATAAGCAGCGAAACATTGAAAGCTTAATCTCGCATGGAGTACTGGTCAAAGGAGAGATCCGCTCCTCCGGTTCAATTCGCATTGATGGCAATGTTGAGGGTAGGGTTGATGTAAAAGGTGACCTTATTGTGGGAGAGAAGGGGAAAATCAAAGGAGAAATACTGGCGGACAACCTTATTCTGGCTGGGAAAATCGAGGGGAATATAGAGGCCAGAGGAAGATTGGAGATTACTGCCACAGGCTCCATCACCGGAGATGCCAGTTGCAGCTTGATTTCTATTGAAGAAGGTGGTTTTATCGATGGTACCTCCAAAATGATTCGTCCCCGGGAAAAAGTTGAGTTAAAAAAAGGGGAAACAATGGCAGTGGCCAAGAGCGTGTAGAGTTAATTACATGACTACTGTTTCAGGGCACTGGCCTGGCAGATCCCGTCTTTTATTGCATCTGCCAGGCTATGGCGCTTAAAACTGGAATGAGCTAAACACAGGCCTTTAGCAATGACATCAGCCATCCGATAGACCGTATAAAGCCGAGTATTCTGTAAAACCATATGCTCCAGGAAACCACCGATATTTACTACCCCCGAAATGTGAAAATCCCCTACTTCGGGCAATACCTTTCGCAAAGCCGTACCGGGCTGGAGACTCCCTTTTTTTACATTTATATAGCCTATTCTATCGGCATTGCCCAAACAAGCATCAATAGCAACCAGCAGGGGATTATGGTGTTCAGCGTTAATAATACTGAGAAAATGATCCAGGTTGGTAGCATGTACGGGTATTTCCAGAGTGCCATAAATATGAGCTGAGCGGAGAAGGGATTGCAAGCGGGTGCCTACCAGTGGCCCCAGGCAATCTCCGGTTGCCCGGTCGGTACCAATACATAGATAGACTATTTCACGGCTATAGTCCTGGTTTAAATCCTGCAAAAGGAAGCTTATGCTACGCTCCATTTTACTGAAACACAAGGGGTCGTCACAATGAAAAGAGTCTTTACAATTTTGTCGGCTCAGCTTGGGTAACTCCACTGCTTCTCCTCCGATGCTTTTATCTTTATCCGATGACAAACTCGCTCTAAGACTCCCGCCTCTATAGGCGGGAGTAAGAGCGACTAAGTCCCTGGATAAGTGCGACTAAGCTTCAGATGGAGTTAAAACTCCACCTGAAGCTTAGTCTTACTTTATTCTTGACGGCTGGAAAAATTTTTATGCAGTAAATTAAAAAGATAGGAATAAGCATGGAATAAAAAGGTATGGGGAGGAGGCTATAAATAAAAACCAGACTAGTGCTAGTAATGGGTTATCTGGGGGCAGTAATAGGGGCCGGCTTTGCCTCGGGGCAAGAGATCATCCAGTTCTTTGTTGTCTATGGCAGTGATGGATTTAAAGGTACGCTTCTGGCCACCTTCGCTTTTGCTTTTTGCGGGGGAATGCTGCTCTATCTAGCTCGCCGCTATCATGTATCCAATTATCAAGATATGCTGGCCCAGCTTATGGGCAACAAATGCGGAAAGCTAATTGACTGGCTCCTGGCGGTTTTTTTGTTTTTGGGCATCAGTACCATGCTATCTGCCAGTGGGGCTGTATTTGAGGAACACCTCTACTTGCCTAAAAGCCTGGGGATTTTACTTACTTATTTAATGGTAATATTCTTTTTATTTTCCGGTAAAAAGGGCTTAATCACCTCTTTTAATATACTGGTTCCCTTAAAAATACTGTTCTTATTGATCGTCACCAGCTATGCGGCTTTTTTTCTTCAAAATCAGGCTCTGGAAAGCTATAGCGCTTATCCCTCTCCGGCTGACAGCAGGTTTTGGGTAATATCCAGCATACTCTATGTGGCTTACAATTTTTCTCTGGCCATGGTGGTATTAAGTGAATACCAAAGCCTGGGTAACTGTCGTGAAGGGATTGCCGGGGCTGCATGGGGTGGGCTTATACTGGGGATACTGCTGATACTGACCTACCTGTCTTTAGGTAATTTTCTGCCGATGGTTATGCATTATGAGGTGCCCATGCTCTATCTAGCAGGAAAAATATCGCCCCAGGTCAAACAGCTCTATATCCTCATACTCTGGATAGGCATACTTACTACGGCCATAGCCAATGCTTATGGCTTCACCCAGCGCGTGGCCGATTTATTCGCTTTGAGCTTCAGAGCTTGTCTGTTATTGTGTATGACTCTGTCTTTGCCTCTGGCCATGCAGAATTTTTCTACCTTGGTGGGAAAGATTTACCCGCTCTTTGGTTTGCTGGGAATAATAATAATCTCAGTATTGCTTTTCCAGTCCATAAAAGACATGGCACTGCTCTTGTATTATAATATTAAGCAGTAAATAAAGAGATTCAGGGAGGTCTATTGATAGTAATGAATAATTTGAAAAATATACCCTCCATTGCTGAAATGCTTAAGAACGAGCGAATCAAACAGCTAATAGAAGTCTACCAGCGCGAATTCGTGGTGGAAGTAGTGCGTAATGCTGCCGAGGAACTGCGCCGGGAACTTTTTCTTAAAGAAGAGGAAATAAAAAAAGAGCAGTTATTGCAAGCGATACTGCTCAAGGTAGATAATATGGTTTTTCGCCTGGCCGGGGGGAGCCTGAAAGAAGTGATAAACGGAACCGGAGTGGTACTTCATACCAACTTGGGACGAGCTCCGCTGGGTAAAGGGGCCATAGCCTATATGAATCGAATGGCCAAGAGCTATAACAATTTGGAATTTGACCTGGAAAAGGGGGAGCGGGGAGAGCGTTATGGACATGTAGAAGAAGTATTAACCCGCTTGACCGGCGCCGAAGCGGCCCTGGTAGTTAACAACAATGCGGCCGCAGTTTTGTTGGGTTTAAATACCCTGGCCCGCGAGCGGGAAGTGATTGTTTCCCGGGGCCAATTGGTGGAAATTGGCGGAGCTTTTCGCATCCCGGAAGTAATGAAACTAAGCGGGGCCAGATTGGTAGAAGTGGGAACAACCAATAAAACATATATAAGCGATTTTGCAGCCGCCATAAGTGAAGATACCGCCCTGCTGTTTGCCGCCCACACGTCCAACTACAAAATACTGGGCTTTACCCATGAGGTTCCTCTGGAGGAACTGGTGAAACTGGGTCAGGCGAAAGAGCTACCGGTGATGCAGGATTTAGGCAGTGGAATCTTTTATGATAAAGCGGATTGGGGACTACTAGAAGAACCGGCGGTGAAGAGCTGTGTTGCGGCCGGGGTGGATATCGTTACCTTTAGCGGGGATAAACTTTTAGGAGGTCCCCAGGCCGGCATTATTGTGGGGAAAAGGCCTATGGTGGAAGCCATGAAGAAAAACCAGCTAACCCGGGCACTACGGGTGGACAAACTCACTATCGCTGCGCTGGAAGGAACCTTGCTGGAGTACCTCCTGGGTGCTCCGAAGAAAAACATCCCGGTGATAGAAATGCTGGCTTTAAGCCGGGAAGAGTTAAGGGAAAAAGCCGAAAGGCTGTTGGAATTGCTGGAAATGAGGACCAGAGATTTATCAGGGATCAGGCAGCTTAAGCTGGTAGAACTGGAGGATATGGTGGGCGGAGGAGCATATCCCACATATAAAATTTCCGGTTTTGGGGTGGAAATCGAATTTAGCCAACCCGGCCTGGAGAAAGTCGCTAAAATACTGCGAATGGGAAGCCCGGCTCTGCTTACCCGGCGCCAGGAGGATAAAATGCTCTTGAGTGTGCGCACCCTTCTTCCCGGTGATGAGATAAAGGTAGCGGACTTGATTGCCGGAGTTGTCCAGGAAAAAGGGGATATATAGATGAAACGGCTTATTATTGGAACCGCAGGACATATAGATCACGGCAAAACCACTCTGGTAAGAGCCTTAACCGGAGTTGATACTGACCGTTTGAAGGAAGAAAAGCAGCGGGGCATTTCTATTGAACTGGGATTTGCCCCCTTTATGCTGCCCGGCGGCCAGAAGGCGGCTATAGTTGATGTGCCGGGACATGAGCGCTTTATCCGGCATATGCTGGCCGGGGCTTTCGGGATTGATATGGTGGTCTTTGTTATCGCCGCTGATGAAGGAATCATGCCCCAGACCCGGGAACATTTAGATATAATTGAATTGCTGGGTGTAAATCAGGGGGTAGTGGCTATTACTAAAAAAGACCTGGTTGACGAAGAGTGGCTGATGCTGATGGAAGAAGAAATAAAGGAATACCTGGCCGGGACGGCTTTAAAAAACAGCCCCATGATAGCAGTATCAGCCATCAGCGGAGAAGGGATAGAACAATTGCTGGAGGAAATCGAAAAGATGGCGGCCCAGGTTAAAGAGAAGCCGGTAGTGGGACAGGCGCGTTTGCCCATAGACCGGGTTTTCACTATAGCCGGTTTTGGCACGGTGGTGACCGGTACCCTGTGGTCGGGGCAAATAAAGACCGGTGAAAGCCTGGAACTGATGCCGGTGCAGCGACCGGTCAAAGTCAGAAGCCTGCAGGTACACGGAGCCAAGGTTGCGGAAGCGCTGGCCGGACAGAGGGTAGCAGTCAACCTGCAGGGAATTGAGGTGGCGGAGATAAAAAGGGGTTACCTCTTATCCACCCCGGACTATCTTCGTCCCAGTTACCGGGTAGATACCCGCTTAAGGCTCTTATCTTCCAGTAAGAGAACCTTGAGAAACTGGAACCGGATAAGATTTCACCTGGGTACTGAGGAGGCTCTAGGGCGGGTGGTTTTGCTGGATCGGGACGAGCTGCAGCCGGGACAGGAAAGCTATGCGCAAATTGTCATGGAAAAAGCGGTGGTTTGTCAGAAAGGAGACCCCTTTGTAATCAGGTATTATTCACCAGTAACCACCATTGGCGGCGGCGGCATCATTGACCCCCATGCCCCCAAACAGAAACGCTTCCGGGAAGAGGTTCTGGATCAACTGGTTATGAAAGAAGAAGGCAGCCTCTATGACTTGATTCTGCAGGAGATGGAAGCGGCTGAGGCCACATTTATCAGCGCTGATTTAGCGCGGAAAACCGGCCATGAAGAAGAGCAAATTAAAGAAGAGCTGGAACAATTGCTCCTGGACGAAAAAGTAGGGGATTTAAAAAATGGGGAATACATGAGCAACCGGGGCTTAAAAAAGATAAACGAAGAGATAAGGGAGCGGCTGAAGGAATACCACCGGCAATATCCCCTGCGGGCGGGTTATCCCCGGGAAGAGATGAGAAGCCGTTTTTTCAAAAGCATTAACACACGAAGCTTTAATGCCATAATGAAATGCCTGGAGGATAGGGGAAGCATAAACAGCCAGAACAACCAGCTCCGGTTGGCGGGCTACAGCCCGGAGCCGGGAGAGAAAGAAAGTCATGCCATTGAGAAAATTCGGGCACTGATGGATAAAGAGTTATTTACCCCGCCTTCTCTGGAGGATTTAAAGCAACAGTTAGAGCTTAATGAGGAGAATTTCGGCGAAGTTATTTCCTACCTGCTCAACCAGGGATTATTGATTAAACTCTCCGGGGATATATTTTTTTCTACCCGCGCTATAGAGGAAGGAAAGAAAATCCTGGAGGAGCATTTTAGCCGGGAAAAGGAGCTCAGCCTGGCCACCGCCCGCGACCTGTTTAACACCTCACGCAGGTATACCCTGCCCTTGTTGGAGTATTACGACAAGAGCCGTTTTACTCGTCGGATAGGGGACATTCGGGTTAAAGCTTGATGTCACTGCAAAAAGTTATTAATAGGTATTCGTTTGCATAAGATTTACCGCTCGCAGTCTACGCATGGGCAACACCTGCGGCTTGTCTTGCGGCGAAAGGGGTACCGCGCTAATCTCCCGTCCATGGGAGGTAACCTTAATAGTGACACACCCGCAGGGTGGAACACCGGGCGTACCCGCAGGGTGAAGCGCTCTCGCGACATCCTGTCGCTCGCCCCCTTTCGCCTGCTCGCCTTCGCCGGGCGTTGCATCCATGCTTCGCCAACGCTCGCTTTGTATATTTATGCAACCCTTATGCAACAGAAAGGGGTTTTTGCAGGGGAATCAAGCTTAGCTTTTTTCTCCCTGTTCTCGGGGGAAGGGGGAGAGGATTTTGCAAGTGTCTAAGATTGGGATACCGAGAACCCTGGCCTATTTTATCTATTTTCCGCTATGGAAGACCTTTTTTGAGGAACTGGGCCATGAAGTAGTGCTTTCAGCAGCTACCAGTAAAGCCATTCTTGATCGAGGCGTCAAAGAAGCGGTAAACGATGCCTGCATCCCCATAAAACTATATCACGGACATGCCGCTGCTCTGGCGGGGAAGGCCGATTATATTTTCTGCCCGCGTCTGGTCAGTGTACGCAGCCATGGTGATTTTGGCACCGAAACTTTTTGCCCCAAGTTTCTGGGCCTGCCGGATATGCTTCGCCTGGCCATGGATGATCTGCCGGAAATCATAGATGTTAGAGTTGACCTGAAGAAGGGAAAAGACGAGCTCTGGCAGGTGTTCCTGGAAATAGGAAGCAAGCTGGGAAACAGTGGCGAAGAAATTAAAAGGGCCTTCACCAAAGCTAAAAAGGTACAAAGGGAATACCAGCGGTTACTTTACCAGGAGAAGCTTCCCCCGGAAGCCCTGGAGCTCATAGAGCAAAAGATCCCCGTTCCCAAGAAAGACAAGAGCGGCGGGAGCTATGATTTGCAGGTGGCGGTAGTAGGGTATCCTTATGTGCTTTATGATGCCTATATAAATGCAGGGCTGCTGGCTATACTGGAAAAAGAAAAGGTCAAGGTATATACTCAGGATATGATAAGTGACCGGGAGATGAACCGGCAGGCAAAAACCTTGCCCAAGAGCATGTTCTGGTATTTTTCCAACCGGGCGGTCTATGGAGCCTTGCATTTTATGCAGCGCCCGGAGATAGAAGGCGTTATTCACCTTACGGCTTTTGCCTGTGGGCCCGATTCCATGGTGGACCGGCTACTGGAAATAGAAAGCCGTCGGCGCGGAAACCGGCCTTATTTGTCTATTGCTGTAGATGAACACACCGGAGAAGCAGGAGTTAGAACCAGGCTGGAAGCTTTTGTAGACATGTTGCGTTACCGGAGGAATAGGAAATGAAAATAAGTTTTCCCCATATGGGTTATTCCTATATTGCTTTAAAATGGTTGGTGAACCATCTGGGTCACGAGTGTATCGTCCCTCCCGAGCCCAGCAAGAAAACGCTGGATTTGGGGGTGCGATATTCCCCGGAATTTGCCTGCATACCGTTTAAAATCTTGACGGGAACCTACCTGGAGGTGGCGGAAAAAGGAGCGGAAATTATACTGACATCCGGGGGCATGGGGCCTTGCCGGGCCGGTTATTACTGGGTGATGCACCAGTATCTCCTGGATGAAATCGGTAAAAAGGTGAAGGTAATTGCCTTTGAACCACCGCTTTGCAACTTGAGAGACTTCTGGCAGAAGTTGCACCGTTTGCGGGTGAGCGGAGGCTTATCGGTGAAAGCCTTTATTCAGGTTTTAAAAATCACCTGGGAGAAAATAAAAGCGATTGATGATATTGAGATGAAATCATACCATATTCGGCCCTATGAAGAGAAACGCGGGGAGACCACCCGGGCCTTATGGAAAGCCCTGGAATTTGTGGATGAAGCCAATAGAGAGGATGAGGTAGACGAGGCCCGGCAAGAAGGGCTGAATGTCTTGCAAGGTGTCCGGCGGGATGAGAGCCGCGACCCGCTAAAGATGGGAATCATCGGGGAAATATATGTAGTTCTGGAGCCGTCTGCCAACCATTACCTGCAGATTATGCTGGGCGAAATGGGGGTTTATAGTGATCGTTCTATTTACCTCAGTTCATACACCCGCAAGAATACCATAGTAAACCTGGAAGGGGATATTTTCCAGGTGGCCCGGCCCTATTTAAACGAAGCTCCTATTGGCGGGCATGGCGTTAACAGTATAGGGGAAACCATATTGTATGCGCGACATGGCTTCGATGGAGTGGTGCAGCTGGCCCCCTTTGCCTGTATTCCGGAAATAGTGGCCAAAAGTATTATACCTGCGGTAAGCCGGGATTTTGATATCCCTGTCTTAACCCTTTTTATTGACGAGCAAACGGGAAAGGCTGGAGTGCAGACCCGGCTGGAGGCTTTTGTGGACCTGATGGAAAAACGGCGGGAGCTCAAACGCCAAAGGGAGAGATGGGCAATATGAAGAAGGCTTATCTTGGAGTTGATGTGGGTTCGGTAAGCACCAATCTGGTAGTTATAGACGAGAACAAGCAGGTGGTGGCGGCGGAGTACTTGCGTACCAGCGGGCAGCCCATTGCCACCGTGCAGAAGGGGCTCTATTCCATAGGCCAGGAGGTTGCGACTCACTTTGAGATCGCCGGGGTAGGGACTACGGGTAGTGCTCGTTACCTTAGCAGTATAATAATAGGCGCTGATATTGTAAAAAATGAAATTACGGCCCACGCTATTGCTGCTTCCTCCATGGTCGGGGAGGTTAATACCATTATTGAAATCGGCGGACAGGATTCAAAAATAATTATCCTGCGCGATGGAGTGGTAACTGATTTTGCCATGAACACGGTCTGTGCAGCCGGAACCGGCTCATTTCTAGATCAGCAGGCCAGTCGCTTATCCATTCCGATAGAAGACTTTGGCAACCTGGCTCTAAAAGCAAAAAATCCGGTTCGAATAGCAGGACGTTGTGCTGTTTTTGCCGAATCAGATATGATACATAAGCAACAGCTAGGATATAATAATGAGGATATTATTGCTGGTCTATGCGAAGCCCTGGTCCGGAACTACATGAATAATGTAGGTAAAGGCAAGGAGATACTGGCACCGGTCTTATTTCAGGGAGGGGTTGCCGCCAACCAGGGACTGGTTGAGGCCTTTAACAAATACTTGGAAATAGAAGTCATTGTACCGCCATGGTATGATGTTATGGGAGCCATTGGAGCCGCCCTGCTGGCCCGGAGGGCGGTGGAGAAGAAGAAAAAGAGCAGTTTCAAAGGTTTTAATATCCAGGAAATTAATTTTAAAACCCGCAGTTTTGAATGCCAGGGTTGTTCAAACGCTTGCGAAGTGGTACAGTTTTTTGAGAATGATGATTTGATAGCCCGCTGGGGTGATCGCTGCGGTAAATGGGAACTGCAGGCAGTATAAAATCGAAATCAATTTTCGTGACTGGAGGACAGCCTGGTTATGATTACATAAGAAAAAAGAGGAGGTAGGAGTATGAGAGTGAGCAGAAAACTGGTGTTGTTGGTGCTGATGCTTTTTGCGCTGGGAGTTCTGGCGGGTTGCAGCAGCAAGCAGGAGGGCGGCGATAAAGCCGGAGGAGATAAAGCAGCCGTCGAAACCATTCCGGTAGGAATTAATGTGGAGCTTTCAGGTGACCTGGCCAGTTATGGCTCCAATTCCAGAAATGGTATGGTTCTGGCTATCGAAGAAATTAACCAGGCCGGGGGAGTGCTGGGGAAAGAATTGAAGGCCATTGAAAGAGATTGCCAATCCAAACCGGACGAAGCTATGAATAATAGCGCGGCCCTGGTGGGAGAAAAGGTTATAGCCCAGTTGGGTCCTCTGACCAGTGGAGCCGTGGCAGGCAGTACCCCGGTTATGATGCAGAATAAAACACCGCTTATTGCTCCAGCAGCAACCGCCGAAAATGTTACTGTAGAAGAAAAGACCGGCAAGACTTTAGATTATATTTTCCGGGTCTGTTACCTGGATGCCGACCAGGCCAAGCGTATGGCCGAATTTGCTTTAAACGATCTCAAGGTAAAGAATGCCGTTATCTTTGGCAGCACTTCTGATGATTATGCCAAAGGACTGGCCAAGTATTTCGAGGAAGCCTTCATAGCCGGCGGTGGAGAAATCGTGGCTAAAGAAGGTTATGTCAATGGGGACAAGGATTTTAAGGCTACCCTGACTAAACTGAGAAGTAAAAACCCGGAATTTATTTATGTGCCCGGCTACTACACCGAAGTGGCATTACTGATCAAACAGGCTCGTGATTTGGACATCAAGGTTCCCATCGGCGGCGGCGATGGCTGGGATTCACCAGATATGGTAAAGGTGGCAGGAGTAGAAGCCTTGAATAATACTTATTTTGCCAATCACTACTCAGTAGAGGACCCCTCACCGACGATCTCTTCATTTGTTAAGGCTTATGAGGCTAAATACAAAAAGCTTCCCGATTCATTTGCTGCTCTGGGTTATGATTCTGCCAAAATACTGGCTCAGGCCATAAATGATGCCGGCGAAGCTGACCCCGCCAAGGTAGCACAGGCTCTGGCCCAAATAAAGGACTTCCCGGGAATAACCGGTACCATGAGCATTAACGAAAAACATAACCCGGTTAAGAAAATAGTGGTAATCGAATATAAAGACGGCAAACTGGTATCACGCTAATAATATAAGCCCATGGTTAAAGGGAGGGGCAACCCTCTCTTTGGCCTATTATGTTTAGAAATGAGGCTAAAGTGCGGTGAGAGGAGAGTTGAGCTGTCCCAACACCATCTCTCATCAAGAAATTTCCATATTTAATTAATTGGCTTCTCATAGTTGAATAAAAGATAATAAAGCTATAGTTCTAGTTGGGAGTGGCAGTATTGCTGGAATTTTTGCAACAATTGATAAACGGCTTGTCTTTAGGGGCGATATATGCCCTGATTGCCTTGGGCTACACCATGGTTTACGGAATAATAATGCTGATAAACTTTGCTCACGGAGACATAATGATGGTGGGAGCCTATGTAGGGTTTTTTTCTATAGCAGTTCTGGGAAGCAATATTTTTGCAGCACTGATATTTGCTATGCTCAGCTGTGCTGCCCTGGGAGTGCTGATAGAAAAGATTGCCTATAAACCTCTAAGGAACTCCTCACGTATTGCGGCCCTTATCACCGCTATCGGGGTATCATTGTTTTTGGAGTATTTTACCCTTTTTCTTTTAACGCCCCAACAAAGGGTATTCCCCGAAGCCGCATTTCCCCTCCACAAGTATCAAATTGGGGGATTGTTGGTATCCAATAAGGATATTTTTATTTTTGTTCTGGCCGTTATTCTTATGATTGCCCTGCAGTATATTATTAAAAGAACCAGAACCGGCAAGGCTATGCGGGCGGTTTCGCTAGATCGTGAGGCCGCAATTTTGATGGGCATCAGTGTGGATAGAACTATTTCCATAACCTTTGCTATAGGTTCTTCCCTGGCCGCTGCCGCCGGTGTGATGATAGGAATTTACTATAACACCATTAACCCGCTGATGGGTATTATTCCCGGATTGAAAGCATTCGTAGCGGCTGTTTTGGGGGGAATTGGCATAATCCCCGGGGCCATGGTCGGGGGATTCCTCATGGGGATTCTGGAAACTATGGTCAGCGGTTATGGCAGTACACTCTACCGTGATGCGGTAGCCTTTGGCGTTTTAATATTGATTCTCCTGGTTAAACCCACCGGTTTGTTTGGCAAGGATACCGGGGAAAAAGTGTAGGTGAGAAGATGGAGAAAAAGCGATTTGTTCCACGAAGCTTTCTAATTGAAGTACTTGTTTTAGCAGGCATTTTTACCCTGGTGCAGTACCTGATAGTATCGGGCTTGTTAAATGAATACTACCAGATAAATTTATCCGCTATGTGTATAAATATAATTTTGGCGGTAAGCTTGAATTTGATTAACGGTTTTACCGGGCAATTATCCCTGGGACATGCCGGGTTTATGGCCGTGGGTGCTTATGCAGCGGTAGTAGTTACTACTATTTACAGCCAGTCCTTTATATTGGGCTTGCTAGCCGCCTGCCTGGCCGCAGGGCTGGCCGGGCTTATCATAGGGGTGCCCACCCTCAGGCTAAAGGGGGATTACCTGGCTATTGCCACTCTGGGTTTTGGGGAAATTATCCGAGTGATTTTGCAAAATATCGATTTCATTGGTGGTCCGGCCGGAATTTTGGGGATACCCCGTTACAGCACCTGGCCCTGGTTGTTTGGCCTTACCATCTTCACTATAGTAATTATAGCAAATCTTATTAATTCCAGTTATGGCCGGGCGATAATATCAGTGCGTGAAGATGAAGTGGCTTCCGAATTAATGGGCATTAACACCACCAATTATAAAGTACTGGCATTCGTTATTGGCGCTTTGTTTGCCGGGCTGGCCGGAGCGCTCTACGCCCACTATTTCTATATCATCAAGCCCTCAACTTTCAATTTCTTAAAGTCTTTTGACATCCTGGTCATAGTGGTTTTGGGCGGTCTGGGCAGTACAACCGGGGCGGTTATAGCCGCTATTTTCGTTACCATGCTTACCGCCGCCTTGCAGACTTTCCCGGCTATTCGCATGGTTCTTTACGCAGTTATTCTGGTTGTGGTTATGGTTTACCGGCCGCAGGGCTTGATGGGCAATAAGGAATGGGGCCGGCGGACCTTTGGCAGGATTTGGGGTGAGAAAAATGAGCCTCTTGCAAATAAATAATTTAAACAAATCCTTTGGCGGGCTCAGCGCGGTGCTGGATTTCAACTTCCACCTGGAAGATGGTGAACTGCTGGGTCTGATTGGACCCAATGGAGCTGGTAAAACTACCGTCTTTAATCTGATTACCGGGGTATATAAGCCGGATGAAGGTAATATTGTTTTTTCGGGACGAGATATCACTGGTTTAGCTCCCTATACTATTTGCCAGAAGGGAATCGCCCGTACCTTCCAAAATATCCGGCTTTTTAAAGATATCAGCGTTTTGGATAATGTCCGCATTGCTTTGCATAAAGATGCGCCCTATGGCCTGCTGAAAACTTTGCTTAGAACCCCGGGATTTTTCCGGGGCGAAATACAGATGGATAAACAGGCCCGCGAATATTTGCAGATATTCAGCCTGGAGGATAAAGCCGACGAAATAGCTTCCAGCCTGCCCTATGGAGAACAGAGAAGATTAGAAATTGCCCGGGCCCTGGCTACCAAACCAACCCTATTGATATTGGATGAGCCGGCTGCGGGAATGAATCCCAAGGAAACCCGGGAATTGATGGACTTGATACGCTGGATCAGAAAAGACTTTGGTCTTAGCATACTATTGATTGAACACGATATGTCTTTGGTCATGGGGGTCTGTGAACGCATCTATGTTTTGGACTATGGGCAGGTTATTGCTGAAGGCCTGCCAGAGGAAATAAGACGGAATAAACGGGTAATCGAAGCTTACCTGGGAGAGGAAGTCGGATAGCCGGTGCTTGAGGTTAAAGGAATCGATGTATATTATGGCGCTATACATGCCCTCAAAGGACTGTCCCTGGAAGTGGAAGAGGGCAGTATAGTAACCTTGATTGGAGCCAATGGAGCCGGGAAGACCACTACACTAAAAAGCATTTCCGGTTTGCTGCGGCCCAAGAACGGTGCAATTATGTTTAAAGGAAACGATATCAGCAAAGTTGCTCCGGAAAAAATTGTGGGACTGGGCATATCCCAGGTACCGGAGGGCCGAAGGGTTTTTTCCACTATGAGCGTTCTGGAGAATCTGGAAATGGGGGCCTACCTGCGCAAAGACAAGAAAGGAATTGAAAGCGACCTGGAGAATGTTTTTACCCGCTTTCCCCGTCTCAAGGAAAGGAGAAAACAAACGGCCGGAACCTTGAGCGGCGGCGAACAGCAGATGCTGGCTATCGGTCGGGCCTTGATGGCCCGACCCGAGTTGATGCTGATGGATGAGCCTTCCATGGGTTTGGCGCCTTTGCTGGTAAAAGAGATTTTTGAAATAATAAAGGACATCAATGCCCGAGGAACCACCATACTGCTGGTGGAGCAGAATGCCAATATGGCTCTCTCTATTGCCAACCGGGCCTATGTTATTGAAACCGGAGAAATAGTCCTGGAGGGAACGTCCGAACAGTTGATAAACAGTGAGGAAGTAAAGAAGGCTTACCTGGGGGGATAGGAAGACGGAAGACGGAATGGTCTTCTGGCATCGTAGATTAGAAGGGGATATTTCCTGCTACATCATACTATTTAAGCGCTATCTCAACTCATTTTTCATGGGTGCTTGTGACCTCGGGACTAAAAAGTTCTATTGCATGAAGGTGCTTTTTTGAAAATCTTAAGCGAGAAAAGAAGTTTTGCGGTGGAGTCATGCTTAAGATGACTATTGATTAACCTTTGTCTAACAGCCATATTATACGAGGAGGTAAGAATATGAAAGTAAAAGATCGCATGTCCGTGGAGGTTATAACGGTAGAAATGAATACCAGTCTTACTGAAGCCTTTCGGCTCATGAAAGAGAATAACATCCGGCGCTTACCGGTGGTGGACAAAGGCCGCCTGACCGGGATTATAACCCTGACCGATCTTAACCAGGCCGCGCCTTCCTCTGCTACCTCTTTAAGCATCCATGAACTGAATTACCTCCTGGCCAAGACTAAAATAAAAGATATATTGCCAAAAAAGCAAAAAGTCCTCACCATTGGGCCAGAAAACTATATCGAAACTGCGGCCAAAATAATGCGGGAGAATAAAGTTAGCGGCTTACCAGTTATGGAGCAGGATAAGCTGGTCGGCATAGTAACGGAAACCGACATTTTTGATGCTTTGATTGATATTTTGGGGGTAAATAGAGCTCACAGCCGTATAGATTGCTTTGTTAAGGATCCCCCCGGCAGCCTGGCGGAAGTAACCGGACTGATTGCGGAAAAGGGCATAAATATTTTGAATGCGGTGGTCTATTTTGACAATAAAAGCCAGCGCTACAAAATGATCCTTCGCATTGAAGAATTAAAATATGAACCTTTGCTGGAAGAGCTTCAAAAACGGGGATATGAAATTGAGTCAGTAATAGTAAGAGAAAGCGGTGAAGAATAGACCGAGCTTTAGCTCTCTCGGCAGACCTGCTGATAAGGAAATGGAAGCGAAGGAAACTTTCACCAGCGCTGATTTGACAAAAGATTCTCCAGGATATATACTCATCTACGCAGCACCATAGAGTGCTCTCTTGCCGGAGCAATCTCCGATGACTGCAGCACTTTTCTTTATTTATTATTTTAATCAAGGAAGCGGATCGGTCCTGGTGGGCCGCCTGGACTTCAAATCCAGTCTGCGCGGCGGTGATCCCGTCGTGGGTGAGTTCGATTCTCACACGCTTCCGCCAAATAAAGCCAGGTTTTACCGGCATTCCAGCCAATGGACAACGCAGCAATTAATCTCTACAAGTGGTACGCTGCCCCCGTGACAGGGCCGGATCTGATTAAGAGCCGAATGAGTATCAAGTTTGTGTTTGGACGCTATAACAAGTGCCGGATACCAACAAGTGCTTAACACTTCACCAAGAAGCCCGGTAATTTATTGCCGGGAGTATGTCACCCAGGAGCCATCAACCGTAATTATATCGGGGAAAAAACATAAAGACAGATCCTGAAAACTGAGATTATTCTTAAACGCTTTTGTTTTCATTACATATAACTGGGGGCCTCATGGCCCCCGTTATAATTGGGACTATCTTTGGGCTCCTCTGCGTTGTTTGAAAAGGGCATCTTTCTTGGCAAATTCTGCATGGGGATCTCTAGCAGGGATGCCTTCCAGCACGCTGGGGTCTGGCATTCTGTTCCCGGCAACATTTTTTGTTTTTTTAACCAAACTCTTCACCTCCCAAAAAAGTCCTTCACTATATTTTGCCCGGGTGAATCATTTTGTCATCGACCATTTTTTGTCAGGTGAAGAAATAGATCGAAGGCCACTGTGGCTAAAAACATTTGTAACGAGGTGAAATATGTTCCCCGCTTCTTTAAACGGCTGGGTTCCTATTAACAAAACAGGGCGGGGTCTAATCCCCCACCTCGTTGCAGCGGTGTGTTGAAACTGCTCCGCAATTTCTTCCGATGCTTAAAATTTATTTGTGGTAGTGATATCCTGAACATTGTTGATCGCGAAGGAAGGGGGTATAAAACCCTAAAGATAGGGGTTTTATACCCCTGATAAATCTAAAAACTTATCTTACTACATGAAACCATAATGTGCTTTCCGACAGTTCATCCTCACGAGGATATACATTGAGGGAATAGTTAAACGCTGAAGTTAATTTTCGCCAAAGGGGTTTCCTGCTGCTTTATCTCCAAAAGGTTCCAGTACGCGAATAGTATCACGGATACGGGATTTCTCAGCAAAATTTAAAAGGCGTTTCTGCAAAACGGGGGTAATCTCCTGGCCTTGAGGAAGTAGAACCAGCCCTTTAGCATCCTGCAGATCATTTAGCAATACCATACCTACTTCAATATCCTTGATTCTTACCAGGCGGCCATCAGCATCTTCTTTCGACCATTCCTTGAGGTTCTGGACTTCAAGAGTTAAAGCAGAGAGAACATCGGGGTCATAATACTCCGCATTATTTTGCAGGTACTCCAGGGCATAAGTGGCCGACCAGCTTTTTCTAATCAGCGCATTAAAGTCCAGGACCACCTTGAGAATACGCCCGAGCAGAGGTATCTCCTTCTCGGCGAGACCAGAATAGGGATCCTGGCTGTGGTAGTTTTTCATCTGATAAGCAATAGCCTCAGCCACATTCTCCAGACGCGGGATGTTGGCCAATAGATCTTTGGCCGTAGCAGGATGGGACTGGTACATTTTATATTCATCGGGTGATAAGTACTCTCCGGAATCTTGTTTTTGCAGGATATACTCGGGAATAGTAATAAGACCGATAGGCGATAGCATTAAGGCCAAATCTATTTCCCAGGGCTTTTCCACCTTAAGGCGCAGAGCGATTCTTTTGGCCAGATTACGCAGGCGGGAGAGCTGATTGAATTCCTGGGGCTTGGATATTGACAATATATCAATGAGCAGTTTTATGCTTCCTTTCAAGGTCTGTTCCAGCAGTTCGCGCTCAGAGCATATAAGCCGGTATTGTTCCAGGGCGGCGGCTATGGCATAAAGGAAATCCTTAATCGGGCAGGGCTTGGTCAGAAAGCGGAAGATATTGCCCTGGTTAACGGCATTTATGGCCATATCTATATCGGCAAAGCCGGTTAACATGATCCTTACCGTATCGGGTGCTATTTCTTTGACTATTTCTAAAAAGGCAATGCCATCCACACCGGGCATCTTGTAGTCAGATATGACCACGGCTACGGGGCCGTGCTTTTGCAAAACCCTCAGACCGTTTTCAGCATTGTTGGCGGTAAATAGCTCCAAGCGCAAGCCCAATTGCCTTCTATAGGATGCCAGGATGTTTTCATCATCATCAACCAGCAATATCTTTTTGTTCATCAGCTTAACCCCCTAAACCTCATATCGAACCCTCAATGGGCAATCTAATATAAAAAGTGGTGCCCTGGCCAACTTCGGATTCCAGCTCAATCGACCCATTATGCTTGTTTACAATGATATCATGGGAGATGGCCAGGCCCTGACCAGTGCCTTTGCCGACCTCTTTGGTGGTGAAAAAGGGATCAAATATTTTATTAGTTATAGCAGCGGGAATGCCCATACCATTATCAGAAATTAGTATTTCTACATAAGATTCATTCTTCTGGCTGCTAATTGTAATTTTCCCCTTGAGGTAAAGACCCTTTTCAATGGCATCCTGTATGCTGTGCGAGGCGTTAACAATCATATTCAACAGTACCTGGTTAATCTGATTAACCACCATTCTAATCGCAGGAAGACCGTTATCCAGATTCAACTCCAGATCCGCCAGGTGTTTCCATTCATTTTTAGCAATAGAAACCGTTCCCATTATGGCATTGTTAATATTGGTTATTTGTTTTTCACCGGAACCGGGGTGAGCAAAATTCCTTAGAGCGGTCACTATATCAGAGACACCTATTACCCCTTCGAGGGATTGTTGAATAGCCTGGGGAATCTCCTTTTGCAGGAAATCAAGTTCCCTTTGAGATTTTTCTAAGTGTTTTACTAAATCCAGGATGGATGACGCTATATCTTCGGAACTGGCGAGTGCTTTGACTTGATCTAATATGGAGAAAATATTGGCAAAAGCCTCGTTTAAAAAGGACAGGTTATCCCCGATATACTGCATGGGGTTGTTAATCTCATGGGCAATACCGGCAGCCAGCTGTCCGATAGACTCCAGTTTTTGAGAAAGGGCCAACTGGGACTCGGCTTTGCGTAATTCGGTAACATCCCTAAAAACAAAAACCATACCATGGTCATTTCCGTTTTCCCCCTGGATATGGGTAACTGTAGTAGACAAAAGGCTAATTTGTCCCAGGTTGTTTATGATGCGAATATCCACCGGCTGCTGTTTCTGGTTGCGAGTCAGGAAGAGGCTGCGGTTTAAATGGTTATAGCCTTCAATCAGGGGCACCACTTCCAACAAGCTTTTACCCTGGGCATATTCATTCTTCCACTCGAAAAAGCGTTCTGCTTCTGTGTTAATAAAGGTGATAACTCCGTTATTATCCGTGGTAATTACCCCATGACTGATACTACCAAGGATCTGCGCCAGCCGCTCTTTTCCCGCTGCCAGAGCTTTTTCCACTTGCCGGCGTTTGGTGATGTTCCTGATGGATTCAATTGCTCCCATCAGCTCACCGTTTTGGTCGTATAAGAGCGCAGCCCTGGCCCAGAGATATAGGTCTTCCTGGCCTTTAATGTGAATGATATTCTCACATACCATAGCGTCATTTTCCTGGCCAAGGACTAGGTATTTGTGGGAGATATTCATTTCAGGTTTTAATACATAATCGATAAGCAGGGGACGCCTTGTCCCATAAAAAGGAAGGCTATACTCGTAATTGCTTTTACCAAGCATTTGTGCAGCTGTAATCCCCGTCATTTTTGCCAGGGCGCGGTTCCAGGCTATGATTTTTTGATTGATATCAATAACCAATACCGCATCGGGAAGAGAGTCAAATATTGAAGCCAGTAATTTTTCGGACAATTCGGATAATATTAAAGAAGGTTTTTTAATATCTTCTGGAGATTTGCTGAAAACCAACACCTCCCCTGGTTGAATTACCCGGTACCGCATGCAGCTCATGGTTATGCTTCTCGAATAGGCAGAAAATTTGCTAATTTAAATCTAATCAAAAGTGTTTGGTTTGTCAATACAATTTGGGACTTATGTCCGGAATTAATGCAAAAAACAGGCAATATTGCGGGGTGAGAGGAAGGGGTTAGGGGGAAAGCAGACGTTTTTTCCCCAGGTAGCGACCAGCGACCAGGAGGAGGAGAATCAGACCTAGCACCAAGAGGGTCAGGCGAATATCCTTGACCTGGAACAGGCATAGCCCCAGGCCGGTATAAAGCAAGGCGGTGGGAAGCTTGCCGATGGCGGAGGAAAAGAAGAAGGTCCAAAAAGGAACCCCGGCCAGGGCGGCAGCGGCATTAATTATCGGAGTGGGAACCACCGGCAACACCCGGGCAATTATAATACTCCAGAAGGCCAGGCGGGTATCTATTTCCCGGATATCATAGGAAAAGCGGTGCTGTATGGTTTTAATTACCCAGTCTGAGCCGGCCAGGCGGCAAATCCAGTAGGCCAGGCAGGCACCGGCCAAAGCGCCGGACCAGGCCAGGAAAAAGCCCAGCTTAAAACCAAACAAAAGGCCCCCTGCTGCTGCCAAAAGCACATAGGGAAAAACCGGGAATACCGCTTGAACAATAAACAGAGCAGAAGCCACTGCGGGGGCCAGCAGGCCATAAGATTTAAGATAAGCGCTGATGCCGTTAATACTTCCCAGAACTTGAAGGTCCATTAGATTTCATCATCTCTTTTTCAATCAAACTATGACTCCGCTGCAAAACACCTTATCTTGCCAAAGGGCTGCATAAATATAACAAGCGAGTGTTGGCCAAGCATTAATGCAATACCGGGCAAGGACAAATTATCATCTCCAAGCAGTAGGCTTATCCCTAAAGCGCATCGCTCATCTATGTATAAAATCCTCGTCAATTAAAAAATAACGGGAAGCAGAGACGATGTCAAGAAAAACGGGGAAGCAATACCGGGAAAATATCCCAATTTACCCAGAAAGCAATACGACAATTATGGAATTGACGGAAGGTATTCGGGGGATAGCTTGCAGTATTCACCCTGGGTGGTATATTCTAGAATTGGACAGAGATTTTATTGTAAAGTATTAAATATTATTTTGCTTGTATAAATATATTATAATATATATCAGAAGGACCGTCCCCATGATATATTTTCCCGAAAAAGAGTTTTTATGAGAAGCGGTATTTTATTATGCAGCTTAACCTGCTGGATTATTTCTTTATTGCTATTTTAATACTTAGTGCCTGGGCTGGATATCGTCAGGGGTTGATGGATGCGATAGGGGGGCTTCTGGGTACATTGGGTGGCTTGGTAGTGGCAATTCTTTACCGAGAAGAGCTGGCCTTTTACCTGGACCAACACTACGGATTAATTGGTATCCTGGGTGATTTTTTGGCGGCACGAATGCCCGCCCTGGCCTGGTCTCCCGAATGGGGATCAGTGATGAAGGGCTTGGGATTGCCACAGGTCTTGGTTGATCCTACTGCTTTTCTGGCCCAACTATTGCTCTTGGCAGCATCTTTTTTCCTGATATTGCTTGTCGTCAGCGTTATAATAAAAATTGTATTTGGAGCAATGAACGCTTTACTTGCTTATGGTGGTCTGGACGGGGTCAACCGCTGGCTGGGCTTGCTGCTTGTTATGCTTAAAAACATTATAATAATGACGCTGCTGATAGGCTTGCTTTATCCGGCCATCAACCTGGCCGCCCGGATGGGTTCGAGCTGGGCCGTTAGTATATCCCGGAGTTTTGCTATGTCTTGGCTGGCACCCTGGTTCCTGGAGATGTTTTCCTACGGCAAGGTTTTACTGGGAATATAACGAGGTGAAATATGCCCCCCGCATCTTTAAGCGGCTGGTTTCCTATTAGCAAAGCAATCGGCGGTTAATAATCTCCCGCCTCGTTGCAGCGCTGTGTTGAAACTGCTCCGCAGTTTCTTCCGATGCTATAAAGTATAGAGAGTGTGGATGCGGCGAAAGCTAAAGGGTAAGAACATAGGGCTTGTATAAATATAATGAGCGATCTTGGCGAAGTATGGTGCAATACCCGCAAAAATTATTACCATAGAAAGTATTGAGCCAATCAGAAAAAAGGAGGAAAAAATTTGAGCGAACAGAAGGAAAATGTAAAAAAGAATGCTTGGTTACGAATAAAACCGGCGGATTTACCGGCGGTTCACGATTTTAACCGGGATTACCGGGATTTTCTCAATCAAGTAAAAACGGAGAGAGAGGCGGTTGCTTACATAAAGCAGGCGGCCCAGGGGCATGGTTTTATTGACCTGGATGGTGTTGCTTCTCTTGAGCCCGGGCAAAAGCTATTTTTCCAGCAAAAAGGAAAAGTTTGTGCTCTTATTGTTATTGGCCAAGAGGCGATCGAGAAAGGGGTTAACATGGTGGTGTCCCATATCGACTCCCCCCGCCTGGATCTAAAAGCCAATCCTCTTTATGAAGCAGATGGTCTGGCCCTGTTCAAAACCCATTATTACGGAGGGATAAAAAAATACCAGTGGTTGGCTATCCCTCTGGCTTTACACGGTGTGGTAATTAAAAAGGATGGACAAGCGGTGAGTGTTGCCATTGGCGAAGAAAATGACGATTTTGTTTTGAGCATTGCGGATCTCTTGCCTCATTTGGCTAAAGAGCAGATGGAAAAAAAGATGTCCGAAGCGATTCCAGCGGAGAACCTGAACCTCTTGGTAGGTAGTCAACCTCGTGGAGATACTGCAGATAACCCTATTAAGAAACAAGTCTTGCAGATTCTACAAGAAAAATATGCCATAGAAGAAGAGGATTTTAGCAGTGCAGAACTGCAGGCAGTTCCCGCTTTCCAGGCCCGGGATATTGGCTTTGACCGCAGTATGGTCGGAGCCTATGGGCAGGATGACCGGGTTTGTGCCTATACTTCATTAAGGGCCGCGCTGGAGCTGGAAGCACCCGAGAGAACAGCGATCTGCCTCTTTGTGGACAAGGAGGAAATTGGAAGCAACGGCAATACCGGACTGCAATCACTTATCATAGAAAATCTCATGGCTGAATTAATGAGTAAAGCCGGGTACAACAATTATTTGGCCCTGCGTAAGAGCCTGGCCAATTCTTGTGCCCTGTCAGCCGATGTAAATGCGGCGGTTGACCCCAATTATCCCGAAGTATTCGAGAAGATGAATTGTAGTTTTCTTTCGCGGGGAGTAGTGTTAACCAAGTATACCGGCTCCCGGGGGAAAAGTAATTCCAACGATGCTAATCCCGAGTTTTTAGCCCGGATCCGGCGGCTTTTTGATGATAATGAAGTATTCTGGCAGGTAGGCGAATTAGGGAAAGTGGACATAGGAGGAGGAGGAACCGTAGCCCATTACATGGCGCGTTATGGTATGGAAGTGGTAGATCTGGGGGTGGCCTTGCTGGGCATGCACTCACCTTTTGAGGTTTCCAGCAAAGTGGATGTATTTTTAGCCTACAAAGCCTATCGGGTTTTTATGCAGAGCTTTACCAATTAGTAATGAGGCAGGATGAATAATTGACTCTACTGCAAAAGCCCCTTTTGGTGCAGAAAGGTTGCATAAATATACAAAGCGCTGGCGGAACATGGATGCAGCACCCTGCACCCTTCGGGTACGCCTGATGTACCTTACGTATACCATCAAGGTTGCACCCGGCAAAGGTAAGCAGGCGAAAAGGGGAAGGGGGGAAATAGATGAAGCAGACCAGGCTAACAGAGATGGTAAGGGCGGCCGGTTGAGCAGCCAAGATAGGGCCGGAGGCCCTGGAGTCTATTCTCAAGGATTTTCCTTTACCGGTACATCCTGATCTCTTGATAGGAATTGAGAGCAGGGATGATGCGGCTGTTTTAAAACTGGACGAGGAAAAGGCCTTGATTCAGACCATTGATTTTTTTACGCCTATGGTAGATGACCCCTTCATCTTTGGGCAGATAGCCGCAACTAACGCCCTGAATGATATATATGCTATGGGGGGTACCCCCATTCTGGCTTTAAATGTAGTATGTTTTCCCGAATGTGCGGATTTGCAAGTTCTCCGGAGCATACTGGATGGAGGCCTTAGTAAAGTATTGGAAGCAGGAGCTTTGCTGGTGGGGGGGCATACGGTGGATGACAACGAACCTAAATATGGTTTGGCGGTATCCGGTTTGGTACATCCCCAGAAAATTATAGCTAACAACGGGGCCCAACCGGGAGACCTCTTATTTTTGACCAAACCCCTGGGAAATGGCGTGATTGCTACCAGCATCAAAGCGGAGATGGCCTCAGGTGAAGCATACAAAGAAGCGATAAAATGGATGTCCATGCTGAACCGGGAAGGCAGCCAGGCCATGATAGAAGTAGGGGTAAATGCAGCCACGGATATTACCGGGTTTGGGCTGATGGGACACCTCTATGAAATGGCCTGGGGCAGCGATGTTCAAGTGGAAGTTTTCGCCGAGCAAATTCCATTTATGGAAGGAACCCTGGAATATGCCGGTCTGGGACTGATACCAGGCGGTGCCTATAACAACCGGGATTATCTGAAAGATAAAGTGGAGTATACGGGGGATATTGATCCTTTGATTCGCGATTTGCTTTTTTCACCAGAGACTGCCGGAGGCCTGTTGATAGCAGTTGCGGAGAAAAAGGCGGGTGAACTCTTGAGGAGCATGGAAAAAAGGGACTCCTGCTGTTATCTTATAGGAAGGGTACAGGAAGAGCATTTTAGCCCCATTAAAGTACGGGACAGAGGTACAGGTTCCTTATCCCTCTCCGTAAGATGCAGGGAGTAAGAAGCAATTAAACTTTGACTCCACAGCACAAGCCCCTTTTTTTGCAGAAGGGTTGTATAAATATAATGCGAGCGTGGGAGAAGCATGGATACAACACCTAAGCGAAGGCTAGCAGGCGAAAGGCGGCGAGCGACAGGACCGAGTACGCTTTACCCTTCACTCTACGGGTACTCCTGATGCTCCCAATGGTTGCTATTTAAGTTGGCTGAGCGAATATATTTAGGACCTTTTGCAGTGACATCAACTTTTCGGGGTGCTTGTACCCGACAATGGGCTGCTTTTTGTAGAACTTGCCATTAGAGGAGGGGGAGCAGTGGAAAGAAAGAGCTTTGGCCTGGGGGATATTGTCCGTATGAAAAAACAACATCCCTGTGGCAGCTACAACTGGGAGGTTACCCGTATGGGGGCAGACATAAAAATCAAATGCCAGGGCTGTGGCCGGATAGTAATGCTGCCCCGGCTTCAGTTTGAAAAACGCATGATCCGGGTGGAAAAAGAGGCTCACTAACACTTTCTTCCTTATGGGCATATAATAAACTACATAATCTGCCTTTAAAGGAGGTGAAGCCAGGTGGATGCAAAAAATCCTGGCAACCAGGGCTTCACAGCGGGTGATTTGGTAACGGTAAAAAGCATGCCCCAGCACGAACGCTTCTGTATCATTGGTTTTAAGGAAAGCGCTACCGGGGAGAGAATGGCTGTTTTGAAGGCATTATTTAACGATACCTATATTATTGAGAAACCCCTGTCCTTGCTGCAAACCCTGTTAATTAAAGGAGTGCTTTGATCTTCTTGCGGTGGATAAATCTGAAAACTTTACGGCAATTCCCGCCAAAAAAAAGGATAATAAAACTGCTTTGCCGTCAGGTTTTCATAAGGTGACCGGGCTTTCTTAAGCGCTGCTATTGGCCAGGGGAAAGACCCGGCAATTTCTTTTTTTTGCCCGGTTTTTTTCCTTGCAACAAATTTACAATACTGGTATAATCAATTGAAGTCCCTGCCCCAGGTAAAATGGGGCCGAAATCCATACCCATGGATTAGTCCGCAGGGAGGAGGTGTAACGATGCGCACATACGAAATGATGTTTGTCCTCAGACCCGATCTGGAAGAAGAACAAGTTCTGGAAACCAAAGAAAGACTGCAGAAGATCATTGCCGATTTTGGCGGTGAGTTCATCAATGCGGCAGACGGGTGGGGTAAAAAACGACTTGCCTATGCCATTGACGACTATGTAGAAGGTATTTATAGCCTGTGGTATTTTAAAGGCAAGCCGGAAACTGTCGATGAATTGGACAGGATTATCAAAATATCGGAGAACTTTTTGCGCCACATCATTATTCGCCAAGACGAAAAATAAAATTGGATGAGCAATATATAATTAGGGGACAGGGGGAAAAGCCATGCTTAATCGGGTTATCTTGATTGGTCGATTGACCAAAGACCCGGAACTTCGCTATATTCAGAACGGTACTGCCGTAGCCACTTTTACATTGGCGGTTGGCCGCAAATTCAAACGGGAGGAAACTGACTTTATTCCTATCGTGGTTTGGGCCAAGCAGGCAGAAAACTGTGCCAACTACCTAAATAAGGGCAGTCTGGTAGCGATTGATGGACGGATACAGGTTAGAAGCTATGACAATCAAGAAGGTCAAAGAAGATGGGTGACCGAAGCAGTGGCAGAAGATGTCAGGTTTATAGGGAAACCGGCAGCGAGCAGAGGCTCAACCCCTGACTATGCTGATAAAACCAGCAAAAAAGAAATTGATGATAACTGGAGCGATTTGGGGCGAGAAGTAACCATGGATAACATCGATCTGGTTGACCAGCACGAAGATGAGGATATACCTTTCTAGTCAGAGGAGGAAATTTGATTGAAAAAGGATCGACGTAAAAAAAGACGGCAGTGTAATTGGTGTGCCGATAAAATTGAAGTAGTTGACTACAAGGAGATTCCCAGGCTCCGCCGCTATATTACAGAAAGAGGAAAGATTCTACCCCGTAGAATAACCGGCAACTGTGCTCATCATCAGAGACAGTTGACGGTAGCTATAAAGAGAGCGCGGATTATGGCTCTTCTTCCCTATACTTCTGAATAAGCAAAGAGAAAACGCCCTCGCTGGAGGGCTTTTTCTTTTAGTTCGCCTTGCATGGGCATAGTCTAACGGGTGAAAGTCCCTAACACGCCCTGATAGTGGGAAGTGTACAGCCAAAGACAAGGGTGTCCTCGGCGACGAGGAATCTGAAGGAAGTCGGCGG
>NZ_JAQVZX010000081.1 GCF_028707975.1 Syntrophomonas sp. | reverse complement strand
GACCCTCTGGAAATTTTTGTTGACCGTGAAGGTGAGGTTATATTAAAGAAATATTCACCCATAGGAGAGCTCGGGGATTTTGCTAAAGAGTATGCGGACTCACTAAACGAAACCATTGGTCATATCTCTATGATAGCTGACCGGGATGTGATTATTGCCGTAGCCGGAGCCAATAAAAGAGAGTTCTTGAGTAAAGCCATTGGCAAGGTGGTGGAGAGAGCTATTGAGGAAAGGAGCACCCTGATCATGAATGACCTGGATGCTCCGGATGACGAAAACCTGCATGTTATTCAGAATGATGACCGGGAATATACCATCAAAGCCCAGGTAATTGCTCCAATTATTACTCAGGGAGATCCCATCGGCGCTGTTATCATAGTAAGCAAGGAAGCCGTCAAGATGGGGGATATGGAAGTAAAGCTGGCGGAAACCGCCGCTGGATTCCTGGCCAAACAGATGGAGCAGTAATTCTTAGGATACAAAACAAGAAGCGGTCTTGATTAAGCAAGACCGCTTCTTTTGCTGAGGAGGAGCAGGTGAGGGGAGATCAAAAATAAATTGTTCTTGGGTTAATTCTGTCATTGTGCACTGTGTTATAATAAAGCTCACGAAAACAGGGAGGGTATAGATGCAAGAGAAGCAAAACTTTCTAAAAGGGGCCATGGTTCTCAGTATTGCCGGAGCCATCAGTAAAATAATGGGAGCAATTTATCGCATTCCCCTGGCCCGCTTAATTGGGGGTGAAGGAATGGGGCTGTATCAAATGGCCTACCCCATCTATACCACCATTTTATCTCTGGCCACCGCCGGAGTTCCCGTAGCCATATCAGTGCTGGTTTCGCGGAAAGAAACTCAGGGCTATTCCGGTGACAGCCGAAAGATTTTTCGGGTTTCGCTGATAATACTATTGCTTTTCGGATTTCTGCTCACCCTGCTGGTCATGCAATCGGCTTCCTTTCTAGCCAATTCCGTATTAAAAGAACCCCGGGCCTATTACCCTATTCTGGCCGTGGCCCCGGCTATATTTTTTGCCGGTTTGATGTCGGTTTTCCGGGGTTATTTCCAGGGACAGCAGTCCATGATACCCACGGCTGTTTCTCAGGTTATAGAACAACTATTCCGGGTAACGGCAGTTTTAATCCTGGCTTTTCTGCTTTTCCCCCGCGGCCTGGAATACGCGGCGGCGGGAGCCACCTTTGGCGCGGTAGTGGGGGGTATAATAGGGCTCATCGTCCTGCTTATCTATTATTATTCTTTCCGCAAGGCGCAGAGGCGCTCCGGAAAAATGCTGGCCTATTCAGGAACCGGTTCCGTAGAGTTAGGGAAGGAAATGGTTCGCCTGGCCATTCCGGTTTCTTTTGGAGCAGTGGTACTTCCCCTGGTGCAGATGCTGGACGCCATTATTGTCCCCGGGCGTCTGATGGCCACCGGCTATGCCACTTCCCAGGCAACCGCTTTGTATGGCGAACTAGCCGGGATGGCCGCAGTTTTAATCAGCCTTCCCACCATATTTACCATTTCCATAGCCACCAGCCTGGTGCCGGCAGTATCGGAAGCCCTGGCCCGCAATGAGCGCAAACTATTAAACGATCGTCTGAATTATGGCTTCCGGGCCGGAATGATTATTTCCCTGCCCTGTGCCGCCGGGCTTTATGTCCTGGCCTTTCCGATTTGCGATTTACTCTATGCCACCCCGTCAGCCGGGGTACCCCTTGAACCCCTGGCTTTCTCCTGTATAGTTCTGGCGGCTTTTCAGCTATCCAGTGCCGGCCTGCAGGGGATAGGCAAGCCGCAGATTGCCATGCGCAACCTGCTTATTACCGGCGTTTTTAAGGTTATCTTCAACTACAGCCTTACCGGCATTCCGATGCTGAACATAAAGGGGGCCGCTATTGGAACCGTGCTGGCCTTCCTTATCGGTTCTTCTCTCAATATTATATATCTAAGAAAGCTTACCGGAATCAGCTATGAAAAGGGTCGAATGCTGAAGATAAGCCTGGTTACGGTCTTGATGGCCATAGCCGTACAATTCTCCTATACAACCCTGGTGGCAGCCGATATCAGATCGCAGTTGGCCACCCTCATAGCTATCTCCTTGGGCGTTTTGCTCTATGGGATACTGCTATTTTTAATTAGGGAATTGGATATAAATATGTTGAAGCGCATAAGCGGCCGGTCTTAAAAAAAGTGAGGAATGAGGGGTCGTCGGTCAGCGGTCATCAGGCGTCAGGAATCACACGGGTTATTTCCGACCGCATTAGTTCAACTATCCTTCAACTATTGTTTAATTATGATGTCACTGCAAAAAGTTATAAATGTGCATTAGTGTGCATAAATATTCCGCTCAGCTACCTTAATAGTGACACCCGCAGGGTGGAACACCAGGCGTACCCGCAGGGTGCTACCCCAATAGCGACCGAAGGGGTGTGTAGGGAACGACCCCCGTGTCGTTCCGAATCAGGCTATTCGAGAAAGGGGAAGTTTTCAATAATCCTGTCCTTGCGATGGGTTGGAGGTGAGATTTTGAGTAAAAACGGACAAGCAATAGATGCACTGCTGGAAGTGATGGATCGGCTTCTGGCACCTGATGGCTGTCCCTGGGATCGCGAACAGACCCATGAATCCCTGCAGAGATATCTGATTGAGGAATGCTATGAGGTAATCGAAGCCATCAAAATGCAGGATATGCATAAATTAAGGGAAGAATTGGGAGACTTACTACTGCAAGTTGTATTTCATGCCGCCCTGGCGGAACGGGAGGGCCATTTCGATTTTGCCGGAGTGGCCGATACCGTCAAGAAGAAAATGATTACCCGCCACCCTCATGTATTCAGCCATATGGATTTAAAAAGCAGTGATGAAGTTATGGCTCATTGGGAGAGTTTTAAGAAGAAAGAAGGCAAAAAATATCTGCTGGAGGGTATTCCAGCTATCTTACCAGCCTTGATGCGGGCGGAAAAAATGCAAGAAAAAGCTGCCCGGGTCGGCTTCGACTGGCCCGGGGTAGAAGGAGCCCTGGAAAAATTCAAGGAAGAAGTAGAGGAACTGGCAGCAGCCAAGAAGCTGGAAGAGATCAAAGAAGAAATGGGGGATGTGTTTTTTGCCCTGGTGAATGTGGCCCGCCTTAAAAATATAGACCCGGAAGAAGCCCTGCAGTCCTGCAATGATAAGTTTACCGCCCGGTTTAATTATATTGAAAAGAAGATAAAGGCGGAAGGAAAAGACTTTACCGACTATGCACTGGAGGAATTAGATCAAATCTGGGACGAAGCCAAGACTAAAGGATTATGATATTCCAGAAAGGTGCCCGACAAATGCAAGTTTTTTTCGCAGGAAGAAGGAAATTACCAAGAGGCGGCGAATAGCCACAATATGCCAAATACTAAAGAGGAGGGATAGCTTCTTGAATAAGACGGAATTAGTAGGTCAGGTAGCAACAAGAACCGGGTTGACCAAAAAAGATGTGGAGAAAGCAGTCAATGCTTTCTTCAATACGGTAGAAGGGGCTCTAAAAGCGGATGATAAAGTTCAACTAATAGGCTTTGGCACCTTTGAAGTAAGAGCCAGACAGGCCAGGAAAGGGAGAAACCCCCAAACCGGAGAGGAAATTGACATCCCCGCCACTAAAGTCCCGGCATTTAAGGCGGGCAAAGCACTAAAAGACGTTCTGGGATAAAATGCGGCTGGACAAGTATCTAAAAGTATCGCGGATAATCAAACGGCGAACCCTGGCCAAGGATTTTGCTGAGAGCGAAAGGGTCTTGCTAAACGGCAGGGTAGCCAAGCCATCCAGTGAAGTCAAGATCGGGGATATAATTACCCTGCGTATGGGAGAGAAAACTGCTGTTTATGAGGTTCTGGATATTAAGGAAAACATAAAGGCGGCAGATGCCGGGAATCTATATAGAATTATTGAATAATAATACGGCCCTGTATTTTACAGGGCTTTTTGTTTAATGCAGTTTCACTTTGCATACTAACCGTCCCCATATCAGCCCGAGGAATAAATTTGGCCGGGCTCGCATATTTTTTGGTAGACCATTATTAATTTAAGGAGGCGAGCTAAATGGCGGAACATTCCATCAAGTTGAGCAACCGCAGAAACATGGAACTCACCGGCATTAACCATGTTAACAATTTTGATGAAGAAAAGATTATTCTCGAAAGCGATCAGGGTCACATCTACATAATTGGGCAAGATTTGCATATTGGCACCCTGAATCTGGAACAAGGTCGGGTGGCCTTGGAAGGGAATATAGACATTATCGAGTACAAGGCTCCCGGCACCGATATCAAGGCCAAAGGAAAAAGTATTATAAACCGCTTGCTCAAATAAGCGATCAATTAGCGGAGGGGGGGTGCCTTTTGTCCGTCCTTTTGGGCCAGATAAAGGCCTTTTTCCTGACCCTGATACTGGGCATATTCAGCGGCGGCATTTTTCATTATTATCAATTAACCGTCAGAAAAGCCAGGATAGGCAGGTATTGGCTTTATTTAATCGATTTGATATTGTGGATGGTTTTGCTTTTAATTGTCTTTGTTTTTCTACTGCTCATCAATGGAGCAGAAATGCGGCTCTACATACTCCTGGCCCTGGCCGGTGGAATTGCTATATATTTTCATTTTCTTTCGCGGCTTATGGCAGCTACCCTTTCCCAAGCTGCCCAGGGAAGTCTAGAGTTTTCTTCCGGGTTGGCCCGAGCTTTAAGCCGTCCTTTTTTTCATCTTTTCCGCTATTGGAAAGCCCAAAAAGACAAACGCCGAACCCCACCGCCGGATGACAGTGGGGATTAAAAAAATTTCCCCCCTGGCAGGAATTTATCCATTACATCCCGAATAATAAAATTGTCCACAGATTGTGGAAAAATTGTGGATAGGGTAAGCGGGTGCAGCGGGAATGAAGATTGAAATCAGAGGCGTAGAAAAACTAAGCTTTCGGGAGAGACAAGTAGTGGTTTTGAAGGAAACGGGTAAGAGCAGCGAAGAAATCAGTAAAACCCTGCGAATAAGTACCAGCACCGTAGCTACTCTATTTAACCGGGCCCGAGCTAAAGGTTATGAAGTAGTAATCATACTTCCCGGTGATACCTTGGGCTTGTTTAAGGGAGAGGAAGAGGATGGAGAAAAATAGGCCAGGACCCAGGGCTGTATTTAGATGTTTGCTCATCGGAGCCTTATGCAGTCTTATGCTTATGATAGCAGCTCCCAAGCTCAAAATTATTTATGAAATGGATGGGCAGCGATACAGACTGGAGCAGGAAAAGGTCGAATTGGAAAAGAAGAACCGGGAACTTGAAAGCAGGTTGAAAGAAATAGATAGTTCGGCAGCGGTAGAAAAAATTGCTCGTGAGCAGCTGGGCATGGTAAAAAAAGGAGAAAAAATATTAATTCCTGTTAAAGAGGAAAGATAATAAATAAACCCCCTTTGCTGTTGACTACTGCATGGGCATTTTATACAATTGAAATAGTATATTTTTGAGGGGGCTCTTTAGCTTTATGCCTATTGAACAAACTAATATCGTACCTGGCAGCATCATGGAAGGAAAGGTGCAGGGAATCACCAAGTTTGGAGCGTTTATTGAACTTCCGGGAGGTGTGGTTGGACTGGTTCACATCTCCGAGATAGCCGATACCTATGTAAAAGATGTTAAGGATTTTATTAAAGAAGGCGATAGTGTCAAGGTTAAGGTGCTCAATGTTGCGGGGAAAAAGATTGGGCTTTCGATAAAGCAGGTATCCCCTCCACCGAAAAGTGAACCCAAAGCTTATGAGAGGAATTACCGAAGCAGTACCGGATCTTCAAGCAACCGTTACAATAATCCCATCGGCAAAAGCATCAATAGCCCGATAAGTCTGGATGACAAGATTGCCAAGTTCCTTAAAGAAAGCGATGAGAGAATGCAGCCGCTTAAGAATAAAATGGAACCCAGGAAGCGTAACCGCTTTAATTAAAATGCGCAAATAACAGGAAGCACTTCCCGCAGGAAGTGCTTTTTTATCCGATGACTAACTCGCTCTAAGACTCCCGCCCCTATAGGCGGGAGTAAGAGCGACTAAGTCCCTGGATAAGTGCGGCTAAGCTTCAGGTGGAGTTAAAACTCCACCTGAAGCAAGTCTTACTTGATGAAAAGGAGTCAGTCATATTGCGTTGTGCAGCCATAGATATTGGGACCAACTCCTGCCGTTTACTAATTGCTGATGCCAGTGCGGAAGGATTGCGGCCCCTTTACCGTGACATCAAGACTACTCGGGTAGGGGAAGGCCTTGGTGAACAGTTCCACCTCCAAGAAGAAGCTATTGAGCGAAGCATTTCCTGTCTGGATTCTTTTCGGAATATTGTAGAAGAAATGGAGGTAGACTCTTACCGGGTAGTGGCTACCAGTGCCTTGCGGGAAGCGGAAAACCAGGAAGATTTTCTGAGGAGAGCCCGGGAAAGAACTGCGATGCAGGTTCAGGTAATAAGCAGCGAGGAAGAAGCTCATCTGAGCTACCTGGGGGTAAGCCGGGGCTTGCCAGATATAGAGTCACCATTGGTAGCTGATCTAGGCGGCGGAAGTCTGGAATTGATCCTGGAAGGAGCGGATCCTATTTTCCTATCCTTTCCCCTGGGAGCAGTAAGGGCTATGGAACAAAACCTGAAAATCACTGAAATAACCGCTATAATGTCTTCCCTGGCCCTTCATAAAGATGACTTTGCCCCCCATCCGCTGGTTGTAGTTGGGGGAACTGCCACTAGCCTGGTGACTATTAAGCTCTCTCTGGACTTATATGATGTCAGCCTGGTTCACGGGCAGCTTCTGAGTCGGGGGGAAATTGCGGATATATATAATATGTTGGAAAGGATGCCGCTGAATCTTCGCCGCCGCTTGCCCGGTTTGCAGGCAGCCCGAGCCGATATTATTCCCTGGGGAACCCGAATAGTCTTACTATTAATGGATATGTTAGGAAAGGAAGAAACAACTATCAGCGAAAGTGACCTGTTAGAGGGGATTATCTGGGGATTGATATAAGTAATTATTATATATATAATTAAATTAAATAATAATTAGATTTTTCGCGCAGGTTTTTATCACTTTTTGTAGAAAAGAAAAGGTTGGGACTTCTATTATATATGAACCTTGTTGATTGATGAGCCTTGTACCCTGTGACTATAGTATGCTGCTTGCGTACGGGTACCGCGTTAATAATCATAAAGACAAGCTTAGTATATCCCGGTTGAGGACAGGGTAATAAACTCAGGTATGGTAGACGAGAGAGAAGCATGCTTGAGTTTTGTTAAAAGCAGCTGTTCTGGGAGCTTAACAGTTGCTGGGAACAAAAAGGAAGGAGGGAAGAACGAAGCACAAGATATAATTATATTCCGGCCGGGCTACAGGCCCCGGAATATAATCTTGATTCTTGCTGGGACATCTTCATCAATTCCAGCGTTCTACAGAAGTATTTTGCTATTAACGGCAAAAATACTAGAGGATTTGGTATCTATTTGCTATGTTCGAGAATTACAATAATAAAGGGAGAGTGAATAAGCTAATGAATTTTATGACACCAGCAGAAATTGCCGCAGCTACAGCTAATGCTGGAAAGGCGAAATGTGAATTACCAGTTTTAAAAATGCTTGTTTTGGGAATCCTGGCTGGCGTATATATTGGATTTGGAGCTAACCTGGCTACCAAGATAGGATCAATGGCAGCCTCAGATACCTCGGGCGGACAGTTCCTATTTGGAGCAGTCTTCTCCGTAGGCCTGATGTTGGTTGTCATTGCCGGTTCCGAGTTGTTTACCGGCAACTGTATGTTCTGTTGTATTTCCTCTTTGAATGGGCAATCCTCCTGGGGCGGATTACTTAAAAACTGGGTGGTTGTTTTTCTAGCCAACTTTGTAGGTTCGGTATTACTCGTATACATCATCTTTTATGGTGGATTTTGGGGCGATGGTGCCGTTGCCACCGCAATCAGTGCCCATGGAATAAAGGCCCTGGCTATTGCCAAAGGTAAACTGTCATTAACCTGGGGGCAAGCTTTTTTCCGGGCTATTGGTTGTAACTGGTTGGTTTGCCTGGCTGTATGGTTGGCTTTTGCGGCTAAAGATGTAGTAGGAAAAATCTTCGGTATCTTCTTCCCCATCATGGCCTTCGTATCCAGCGGATTTGAGCATAGCGTTGCCAACATGTTCTTTATTCCCATGGGTATTACCATTGCTCAGAAAAACCCCGAAATGGTAGCAGCTGCCACCAAGCTAGGGGCTGATGGAACGGCAGTTTCGGTTTTTAACATGACTGCGGACCAGGTAACTGCTTTCTTCACCTATGGTAATTTTATTAATGCCAATCTGATCCCGGTAACATTGGGGAACATCGTAGGTGGATCTTTATTTGTAGCTATGTTCTACTGGTTTGTTTATTTGAAAAAATAGTTTTTTCCCGGCACAGCCCATCCTTGGATGAGCTGTATACTTTAATTTGCATACCCTGTAAAGTTTTTTGCAGCCCGTCATTGCGACGGGCTGTTTTTGTTTGCGAGGCATGTTGCCGAGCCGGTGGTCTGAGAAGTTGACCATGTCACCTAGCCAATGGGAAGACAAGCTGTAAGCAAGGGCGTCTTTGGCGACAAAGGGGTCTGAAGGAAGCTGATGGCGGTTATCGGAGCGGAGC
>NZ_JAQVZX010000080.1:6133-8663 GCF_028707975.1 Syntrophomonas sp. | reverse complement strand
CCTCCGCTCGCCTTCCCAAACGAGCCACGGAAGCAATCTTTATCTTAATAATCAACTCGCTGAAAAAGGAGTCCAGATCCTGATTCCGGTTCATATCCGGTTTGGCTACAAAGTCTATCGCTCCAGCGTTAAGAGCATCAAAAACACTCTCACTGAGAGCACTGATCATTACTACCGGCAACGGGTACTGGGGCATAAGCCGCCGCAAGAATTCAATACCGCTCATACGCGGCATTTCTACATCCAAGGTCATTACATCCGGTTTATGTTTGATAATCATATCCCTGGCCATAAAGGCATCGGCTGCAGTAGCCACCACCTCTATAGCCGGATCACGGGAAATACCACGCGCCAGGGTTTCCCTAAACAGAAGAGAATCATCCACTATCAGCGTTTTTATTCTTCTGAGCCGCAAGAAGCAACTACTCCTTTCTATAAACGGCTGGCATCACATAGCTAAATCTATTATTATCCCAATTAATTGACTCGGCCTGCCCTATGAAAAAGTAACCACCATCCTCGATAGAGTCGTAAAAACGCTGAATCAGCTTGCTCCTGGTGCTGGAATCAAAATATATCAAAACATTGCGACAAAAAATAACCTGAAATGCTTTTTTAAAAGGAAAGGGGCTTTCCATCAGGTTGAACCGGCGAAATATGACTTGTCTTCTAATTCTTTCTCTTATCCTGAAACTATCCCGGTTAGTCTCCTGAAAATACCGTAGTTTCCAACTGGCAGGCAAAGCTGCAATTTCCTCCTCCGTGTAAACCGCCTCCCCGGCTTTTTTAAGGGCTCGCGTGGATATGTCAGTGGCCAGTATCCGCGTATCCCATGCTGCCTGTTGGGAGCTAAAGAAATCACTAATTATCATAGCCAGGGTATAGGCTTCCTCACCACTACTGCAACCGGCACTCCAGATACGGAGATCCCGGTTTTTCACCCGGTTCAGCAGCCCAGGCAGTACACTATCCCGGAAAAAGTCAAAATGCTGGCTTTCCCGCATAAAGTAAGTGTGATTGGTGGTAATGCGATCCAACATAGCGGTGATGCTTTCTCCGCTGAAATCCTGCAGCAGGTGATTATAAAAGGCGGCAAAGTTGGAAAATCCCGTTTCAATTAAATAACTGCTCAAGCGGCTTTCAATCAGGTGTTTTTTCTGTTTCAAATCAATGCCGCAATAATTATAAACATAATTAGATAGCCAGTGAAACTCCTGTTGCGACAAGTTAATCATACTATCACCCGCTTTTCACATTAGCGCCCATGTCCGCAGAGAAAGTTCCTTAGATAAGTTAAATAGTAAGCTAGTATTTATCGAACTCTTTATCACTAAGCGATATTTGCAGCCTGGTATTCTCGCGGGAACCAGCTTCCCTGGCTCTGGTTTCTCTTGTCTCTACCAACTGCATTATTTTCTGTTTCTGCAGCAGTTCTTTTACCAGGGCTAACATCTCTGGGCTCAGATCAGACAATTGCATAGCACGCTCATCTCTTTTCTTTAAGGTAAACTTGCTGACTTCGTCCTTCATTAAAACAGCCTGACTGGACAACTCCTCGGCGGCCGAAGCGCTTTCCTCGGCAGTAGCAGCATTGGTTTGCACCACCTGGGAGATCTGTTCGACTCCCTTGTCTATCTGGGATATACCGGTGGCTTGGTCATTGGAGGCAACCGCGATATCTCCTATCAGAGTAGCCATCCTGGTGACTCCTTCCACAATTTTACCCAGGGCTTCGGCGGTTTCGTTGGCTATTTTGGTTCCGGCTTCGGTTTTCTTAATTGAACCCTCTATCATGTCTGTAGTTTCCCGGGCGGCACCAGCACTACGCGCCGCCAGGTTTCGTACTTCTTCGGCGACCACTGCAAAACCTTTACCATGCTGTCCTGCCCGGGCTGCCTCTACTGCTGCATTCAAAGCCAAAATATTGGTTTGAAAGGCGATTTCGTCGATTACCTTGATTATTTTGGAAATATTGTTGGAAGATTCATTTATGGCTTCCATAGCTTCCAACATGGTTTTCATCTCTTCGTTCCCTTTGACGGCGTTATCGCGGGCAGTCAAAGCCAGGTCATTGGCCTGGTTGGCATTTGCTGCGTTCTGATTGGTCTGAGCCGCTATCTGAGTTATGGAAGCAGTTAACTGCTCAATGGCACTGGATTGTTCAGCTGCCCCTTGAGCTAAAAATTGGCTGGAACGCGCTACCTGCGCAGAACCATCGGCTACCTGATCAGAGGCCATATTGATGCCGCTCATAGTTTCATTCAATGAAGTGATGATAAAATTTAGTGAATCCTTGATGGCGCTAAAATCACCCCGGAAATCCTGCTTTATTTCTACATCCAGATTATTCCGGGCCATTTGAGTTAAAACGCTGGAGATTTCATTTACATAGTTCTTAAGGGCCTCAATGGTACTATTAAGTGTATCCTTAATTAGCCTAAAATCTCCCTTATAATCTCCCTCGACATGGACCCCCAGGTTTCCTTTTTCCATTTCTCTCATCACTGCTGATAGTTCCTTCATAGGCCCA
>NZ_JAQVZX010000080.1:0-6033 GCF_028707975.1 Syntrophomonas sp. | reverse complement strand
ATTACCGCATCCAGGGTATGATTTACACCTTCCACTATTACCCGGAAATCACCATGATGCCGGGAGGCGTCGGCCCGCGTATCCAGGCGTCCTTCCACGGCAGCTCGGGCTAAGAGGTTGGCATCGGCAATCAGAAGATTTACCGCCTCGATGCAGGTGTTTAAGTTGTTTTTTATGGCATTGAAGTCGCCGTTATAACTGTCCGTGATTGCGGGCGGAATATCACCTTGGGATATTCGCTCCACGTAATCTGCTGCTACATTTAGAGGCCCAATTACCGCATCCAGGGTATGATTTACACCTTCCACTATTACCCGGAAATCACCATGATGCCGGGAGGCGTCGGCCCGCGTATCCAGGCGTCCTTCCACGGCAGCTCGGGCTAAGAGGTTGGCATCGGTAATCAGAAGATTTACCGCCTCGATGCAGGTGTTTAAGTTGTTTTTTATGGCATTGAAGTCGCCGTTATAACTATCCGTGATTGCGGGCGGAATATCACCTTGGGATATTCGCTCCACGTAATCTGCTGCTACGTTAAGAGGGTTGATTACTGCATCCAGCATTTGGTTGATTCCCAGCAAGCACTCCCTTTCAAGCCCACTGGCCCTTCTTACATCTGCCCGAGCATCCAGACGCCCTGCCTTTATCGCTTCAACCAGCAGGTGAATCTCCTCTTGCAAGGCTAATTCTCCTGCCGTCCTTTCGGTGGAAGACTTATCCGCATCCTGGTTCTGGACACTACCCATTCCGATCAATTCTTCTTTAATTTTCGCTTCTGAAGTATCCATATTGCTTTTTTTACTAGCCATTCTAATTGAGCCTCCTCTCCAGTTTCGGTGTTTCATTCCCAAGTCCTGTTCCACTTATGCCTATTAGTTTATGTATTTAAGGTCTTCCAGATTCTCAGTGCTAAGCAAGCGCTGGCAATCGAGAATCAACTTGACTTCATTACCTATTTTCCCGATACCTTTTATATAACGGTTATGAAAACCAGCCCGGGCATCAGGTGGGGGTACTATATCCGCATCAGAGATGGATATAACTTCCGCCACATTATCGACAATAAGACCCACAGAGAGCTCGTCAATATCGATAACTATGATGCAGGTTCGATCATTATAGTCCCGAGCTTCCTTTTTAAATCGCAGGTTTACGTCCATAACGGGAATAATTTTGCCCCTTAGATTGATTATGCCTTTAACATATTCCGGCACTTCCGGCACCTCGGTAATGGCTTGTATGCCACCAATTATTTCAGTAACATATTTGATCTCGATCCCATACTCCTCCTTTCCGACCAGGAAGGTTAAAAACTTCCCTTTTTGAGTATCTTCCTCCTGCTGTACTACTTCATTTAGTATTTCTGACACAGCATCAACCCCTTTCCGTGGTCAAAAATTCGCTCCTAAAACCATAGCCTTCCAAACGCTTAACTCTTGCTTGGGTTAATCAGGTTTGCCACATCTATAATAAGGCAAGCTCTGCCATCCCCCAGCAGGGTACAAGCACTGATACCGGCTATTTTGCCAATGAATTTGGGCAGAGCCTTAACTACCACCTGTTGCTCTCCAAGCAGGGCATCAACAAATAAACATATACTTCCGGAATCGTTTTGCACTATAACGATGATGCCTTTGCTTATATCTTCCAAAGCTGATTTAACCTGGTATTTTTTATGTAAACGCAGAACCGGATAACACTCACCTCTGACCATAATCATTTCTTTGCCGTTAGGATCAACTATGACATCACCGCGCTGTGCTTTAAAAGATTCTTTGATGGAAGTAATGGGAATGATATAAATGGAGTTGCCGACCTTTACCCGCATGCCATTTATTATGGCCAGGGTAAGGGGTATCTTTAAAGAAATAGTGGTTCCCTGGCCGGGAGCGCTGTCGACCAGCACCGTCCCCCCAATCGCCTCAATATTTTTAAGCACCACATCCATTCCCACACCGCGCCCGGAAAACTCGCTTATTTCATCACATGTAGAAAAACCCGGCAGTAGAATGGTGGAGAATATTTCTCCATCAGATAAATTACTGTCGGGTTTTTGAATTAGGCCCCGGGCGCGGGCTCGCTCCAGTATCTTTTCCTTGTCCAATCCTGCTCCATCATCCCTTAGTATAATATAGACATCCCCACCCTCGCTTTTAGCTTCCAGGTAGACCTGGGCTATCGGTGATTTGCCCAAACCAGCTCGCTTTTCCGGGCTTTCTATTCCGTGGTCAATGGCATTTCTGATTAGATGCATAATTGGGTCGGAAAGATGTTCAATTATTTTCTTATCTACCTCAGTCTCTTCGCCCCTGATTACCAGTTCCACATTTTTATTTTGTTTCTTGCTCATATCTCTTACAATACGGTTCATTTTGTGGAAAGTCATAGTCAATGGTACCATTCGTATCGACATCACTATGTCTTGCAGCTCGTTGATAATTTTCCGATGCTGGCGAGTGGCCTTGTGAAAATTGTCCAGTCTGGTTGCAGTAGTCAAATCAGGGTTTAATGCAACCATAGTCTCGCTTATTACCAGTTCTCCGACCATATCCATAAGTCTATCCAGCTTATCGACATTAACATTGATTAGACTCTGCCTGCTGCCGCCTGAATGCAAATTTGCTCCAGTTTCCTTAGCTCGGTTATTGCTGATGGTAGGCTCTTCATCTTCTAAAATAATCTGATTACGTGCTCTTAATTGTTCTATCTCCCATTCTTCATCTTCCATCACCCGTAGATCCAGGCTATCTATAAAAGCCTCCTTCATAAAAAGTTCATTTATTGCTTCCTGTTGCAGGTGAGTAGTAAATATAACGGCAAAGCCGTTTTCTCTAATAAATTCAACACTATCATTGTTTTCAATAATATCTGCCGGTAGGTAATCAATCTGTTCTGCCTGATCTTTAAGTTTATGTACCAGGTTAAAAGCCCGTATATTTTCCATTTCACAACCGGGGGTGAAATATATTAGAGCATGGTAGCGTTTTATGTTCTCAGTGGGAGGAGATTTGGAGGTAGATATGTAGAATTTTTTTTGGAGCCCGGCAGGCCGGGCTGCAGCTTCATTAATCAGGTTACTATTCGCGGAAGCTTCCTTTATCAGCAACAAGTATTGCTCGATATTTTCAACGAAAGGAGATGAATCTCCATCCGCTTCCTGGTCTTGTTCCAGTTTTCCGATTTCATTCTTGATAAAGTCAATACCATCCAGAACCATATCACAAATCTTGCTATAGTCCATCTCGTCCGGATGGAATTCACGAATATAAAAAAATAGGTCTTCTATGGCATGAGCCAGAGAAGAGATACTATCATACATCATCATGGCTGCCGATCCCTTGATTGTGTGCATTATCCTGAAGATTTCGTTGATAACTGCATTTTCCAGACAGCGCTCCTTCTCATGGGCCAATATAGTCTGCTCTAATTGCTCCAAAAGCTGCAGATTTTCAAATATGAACATCTCCAACATAGGTTCCTTGCTCAAGCTTTTGTCCATCTATCAACGCTCCCCTGATGAAAATTATATTGAATTTAAGACCTGCACAACTCTTTCGTCGCTAAAGGGCTTGACCAGAAAATTGGAGGCCCCGGCAAGAATAGCTTCACGAACCAAATGCTGTTGACCCATGGCAGAGATCATTACGATTTTGGCCTGGGGGTTGATTTGTTTTATTAATTGTACTGCGCCAATACCATTTAACTCGGGCATAGTAATATCCATAGTAACAATATCAGGAAGCAGTTCCCCATATTTTTGGGCGCCCAGCAGACCGTTCTCAGCCTCCCCAACTACCTGAAATCCATTTTTCTCCAGTATCCGTCTGAGGGTATAGCGCATAAACATAGCATCATCAACTATCAGAACACTTTTCATCACTTATACTCCTCCCCAAATATTTCTTCCCCTACAGCATAGCTTCCCTATCTGGAAACTCAACCTTCATTTTCTTTATACAGTTTTTCTTGCCCCTTCTCCAGGAATAATCCGGGTTTAGGTAAAATGCTTTCAAAACTGGAAGCTGGCGTTGTCTGGTTAAGACCGCCACCCAAAGCAGATCGGTTGCCCAGTTTAACTATAGAAAACGCTTCCAATAGCCTGGATAAAGTCGAAAGCATATGCTCCTTCAAGGCAAATTCACAATTATTAGCTCGCCAGCGAAGGATTATAAACTGCATAGTACCGAAAATCATGTCAACCAGACTTTCACTGCTGATGTCTCTGGCAAATTCTCCTTCCTTTTGCCCCTTGACAACCATCTCCTTAATAAAACGCAAGCGCTTATCTATGACATCCCCCATTCTCTGGTGAACTTCGGGCTCCAATTGAAAGGCCTCCTGGGTAAAAGCAACCGCAGAGATAGCCGGATAGTTTTCGTAATATTCCGAGTAGGAACTAAATAGGAAGGTGATGCCTTCTCCGGCCTTCATATTCTGGCTTGCAACCGTTCTCAACAGTAAAGCATCATAGGAAGAGAAGTAATCAATCGTTCCCAGCAATATTTCATTTTTATTGGCAAAATGGCGGTAAATAGCGGCTTCACTTATCCCCTGGCGACTGGCAATCTCCCTGATGGTCAGGCCCTGTACCCCCATTTGATCAATGATTTCAACGGCAGTCAAAATTATCAGATCTTTGCGCTTTAAATAATTTTTTGCCATAATGCCTCCCTGTTAGTTAACGATTACTTACCATTATGGAAACACAAGCCTGTTAATCTGTCAACGAACGGCCGTTTTGTATAAAGTAAAATGTTTATTATGGATGGGCTTGAAATGCTGCAGAGATGCAGATGCTTGAACCAAATCCTTAAGTTAAAAAATGTTTTCGGTAGGTGCTTGATACATGATAAGTCATTCTTAATACCCTGACATAAGAAGAATAGAAGATTTTTTATTCCCCTGGCTAATTTCGAAATTGTTCTATGTTTTCTTTTATAGTTGATAGCTCTTGTCCAAGAATAATATTGGAGAAAAAATGATTTATCCATTGTCCGCCTAAAAAACGGGGGATTTTCGTTAAGTATACCAGTAAGATTTCACCCTTTATTGATACCGGTCTTAGGATTAGATCTTGAGAGGAAAAGCCCAGAATACTGACCAGATTATCAATAGTCTTCTGCCCCATTTCCAAATCCTTTCCCACTCCCAGGGAGAAAACTTGATTACCCCTTTCATCTTTTCCTATAAAAATAGGTAAAGCGCTGGACTCCTTGGATAAATTGCAATAAGATTCCAGGGACGCGAAATCCCGTTCTCTCAGTTGTCCCAAATAGATATGAGCGGCAATCAAAGCATGTTGCACTCCGGTAGTTCCCAAAAATATTATTTTCACAAACTCAAACCACCTGTACTCTTTTCATCGCCTTGATTCTGGTTATTTCCACCAGATTAACCAAATCTAAAAAGGCGGCTTCCGTACCTTTGCCTAGCACCGGTCGTCCCAGTCTGCTCCACCCCATTCTTCTGGAGGTAAAACCTCCTATTTTCATGCTCCAGTTAACTCGACTCATACAATCAACCGTCAGCAAATCCTCTTTTACCCCCAGGATTTCCGCAATACCCATTAAAATCTTGCCATACCTGCTTCCCAGGTTTTTTTTCCCCAATACATATATTTCATTATGATATTCATCAACACCCATTAAGCGTATGGAACCAAAATCTGCCTTAGTAGTTTTATCGAAATATGGTATACTCATCATTTCAGAAATCCCGGGAATTTTTTTCTTATCGATTAGGTCTAAATGCAATGCTGCCGCCAGTACAGATGAATGCGATCCGCCAAAACAATGATAAATTATTTTCATTAAATCCTCCGTAAATATTTATCACTCACAACTCAATGCCGACAAATAAAGTAAACTCCATTTTCCAGATCATGAACTATGCCATCCAATATGCGTGCCAGGAAAAGGCCAAGCTTTTCTTGTTCTTTCTCGTCAACTGCCAGAAATACCGGACAACCACCACCAGTTACTTTATCCTTGTCCATGGTTACAATGGCTAATATGCCCCCCTTTAAGCCTTTAT
>NZ_JAQVZX010000079.1 GCF_028707975.1 Syntrophomonas sp. | reverse complement strand
GGTATTCACTCTTCACTTCTATTGCCCGCTTACTCGTTTTTCGCTACCCGCTGGCGGTATTTTTTGCTTCCTTCTGGGGCGTTACCGGTGTCTATTGGAGCCAACCACTGGCCGTAGCTTTATCCGGCATACTCTCCGGCATATTGTTATGGAGGTTATTAACCGGCGAGTTTTTTCAAGCCAAGCTGCCCCGGGATTAAGAAATGAATTATAGCGAAATTTAAAAGGTTTTGAACACGCTAATTGGTAATTTAAACCTCCGGGCTTGACTTTAGCCGTCTTTGAAAAACTATAAATACCGGTAGTGGAATAATGATCCAACCCATGCTTTTTATCAGCCTATTTTTAGCTCGGTTAACTTGACGGTCTTTTTCAGCTACAATCAGAGCGTCATATCTTGCTTTTAGCTCAGCCTCGCTAAGATTAGCTTTGGTATTCGCATTTTCAGACTTTTCCAAACCCCCTTGTCTATATTCTTCAAATGACTGCTGATACGGAGCAGGAGTAACAATATCGGCAATGGCCATAAATGCGCTTACGCTTCCGCCGATTATCATCATTAAGGTTGCAAATAACACCACATAAATATAAACGTTTTTCATCATAATGTTCCCTCCCTCTTTAGAACTTCCTCTGGTTGCGGATATTGCAGTAGCTGCTAATATCAACACTATAACCACAAGCGCTAATCCTATTAATGAAACTACCACCGATTCTGCCTCCTTTGCTTAATCTATTATAGCGAAAATCTGACCGCAATTGATATAAGCAAGATTAACCAGGTATTTCTTGAGCCAGAATAATTGCTGGTTATCACAGCGTATCATAAACTTTGGGCAACCTGGCGGATAGTCAAAATCCAATCATGATGTCACTGCAAAAATTTATAAATATGCATTAGTGTGCATAAATATACCGCTCAGCACCCTTAAAAACGATCGCAGGGTATGTAGGGAACGACCCCCGTGTCGTTCCGAATCAGGCGCAACAACCTTAATAGTGACTGCAAGGCATTGTGAGGGCGGTCTTCGACCGCCCGCTTTCATCTTCGCCAACGCTCGTTTTGTGTATTCATGCAACCCTTATGCAACAAAAAGGATTTTTTGCAGTGGAGTCATGCTTTTTCTTACCTGCAAATGGATCTTCTAATTAACGGTCAAATATAAATTTAGACACCTACGTACAAAAACAAAACCGAGGCCGTTTACAGCGCCTCGGCTTTTTTATCGCTTATAAATCTGAAATGATATATTATCTTAGTAGGCCAATTCGTTAGAGCATCTGCCTCTCTGGCACGGGGTCCGCCATTATGTATAACTAGGGGCACCCCATCCCTGCGGCGCCGATCTGATATTACTCCAATATGCTCTAATGGAGGAGCAAATACTACAATATCTCCCGGTTGCCAGTTAACCAGGTTCTCTATATCTCTAGGCTTTACCTTCGTGGTTAATTCTTCAGCATGGCGCTGAAAAAACACCTGTAAATTCCTTACGCGGCGGTAATCGATAGCTGAATCCGGATTCTTGCCGGTGGTTCCGTAAGCAGCAGGGGCTTTTTTTATGTCATCGTCCACCAGAGCACGCAGATCATAACCGGCCGTCTGCAAGGCGCGCCAAATTACATCTGTACAGGCTCCCTTGCCTTCGGGAGGATACCCTTTCGAATAATAGGAGCTGTCATATTGAGTGCCCCGTTTAACCTCTTGACGAGCACCATCAACAATATCCAAGGCATCAGCAATTCCGTTTTGGTTATTATCCTGAGAAGAAATTGCGAGCGGCACTTCGCATTTAGCTCCGAAGGGCAGCCTTTCCATAAAGCTAGGATAGTTAAAATGAGACATCAAGAGATTACCATACTTAATCACGAGCAGAGTGAGTATAAGGATTATTAATAAAAGTAAACCCCTTCGTTTATTCTTACACATTGGAAAATTGCCTGCCTTTATTCTTACCCAACCTTATTTATCCTGTAAATATCATCCCGAGCAGAATATTAGTGAAGAATCTTACTTTCACAGGGGAAAGAGTCTTCATTTGAGTTTACTATAGTGAATTTAATATGCAAAAAAAATTAATTATAACTCCAATAATTAATCCAATCATAAAAATATTTTCGCTTCTTTAACTATCTTAGCTGTTTCCATATATCATGACTCCCCCAAAATAAATCGTTTAATTTTTTTGAAGTGTATTACAGACGTCACTTCAATACTACTCCCCGTCAACCTTATTCTGAATATCTAAAATAGCCAAGGAGCAATTACACTTTGAGTCAGTTGAGGAAATGTATAGGTTCTAAAATGTAATTAATACTATGTCCCCCCAGCGAGGGGCTTTTTCTTTTTAACACCTTAATTGCGACCAAAGGGAACATTAGAAATGTGCTAAGCCCGCCTGGAACTAAAAGAGCCTTCTCCTTAGCCTGAGCAAGATCATAGAGTTTAGTTCAGACATACAGGTAGTTCCTAAGGACGCGCCTTTGCAGAATGGGGAGTTTCGTAGATGATCTTTCCGGTCAGGGAGGTATCATAGCCAATATGCTGTTCAACCGCCCGTTTGAATGCGGTTGAGTTTACAACTGCCTGTATCTGATGCCATTCAGGCTTTTCTGCTGTTTCCTGAAGAATAACCAGGTCAAACCGTTCTTTAAACAGGGGCACAAAATCCAAACCCATCCTTTGGGCAGCAAATTGAATGCCAATGCCGAAATCCGCTTCTCCATTAGCAACCTTAAGTGCTACTCCCCAATGAGTCTTTTCTTCTTTTTCATAACCCTGTATTTGGCGGACTGGTATTTCATTTTCCAACAAGTATTGATCTATTCTTAAACGAGTGCCGGAGCCTCTCTGCCGGTTTACAAAGCGTGTACCTTTTTGGGTGATATCCTCCCAGGAATTGATATTGTGCTTGTTGCCTGCGGCGACAATCCAGCCCTGGGTTCTTTGAACCAGGTTAACAACCGTATAAGCTTCAGCCAGAAGTATGTGTTCTACGAAAGGTAGATTGTATTCCTGTAATTTTTCATCCCAAAGATGAATACCGGTTACTTGCGCTTTTCTGTGGTAAAGAGCAACCAGGCCTTGCATACTACCTTTAAAAATAGTCTTAAGGGAAAGAGAAGAAGCAGAGTGATTTAAAAACTCTGCCAGCAGTTCAACGGATAGATCGTGGCTGCCCATAAAACAAAAGCCATTGTCTGAAGATACATCCTCCTGCGCGTCAAAATATCCCCGGGGGCGTTTTTCACCTGAGTCTCCCTGCAAGTAGTGCATTAGCGAATCATAATCAATACGTATTTTCCTTCCAATGCGCCATGAGGGAATTTCTCCCCGTTTGATTAGCTCGTACAAGGTGTATTTGGAAATTTTAAGTATTTGAGCAGCTTCTTCTGGGGTAAGGGGCGGACGTCTAGTAATGGTTATTCGACTCCTTCCGCTTATCAGTAAATATTCTCACTTAACAGGATTGCTCATAGGGGTAGCAATTCATTAATCTATCATAATTCAATTATGCCGGTTTTTATTGTACTTTTAACATAACACCCGAGGAGAATCGTGTCAACTTACTTGGGTTAAGATTATATATATTGCCTTTAATACTATTATCTTCTATTTGTTTTAGTAATTATGAAGTTACCGTTTTTTTGTTTAAATTGGCTATCTTTACAAAGCCTCGTTCATCGCTACTAGTTTTCTCTTCTTTATGATTTTCATGTACGATCGTTTCCTTATCCTTATCCTTATCCTTGATAAAAAAAAGCTTCCCGCAAAAGCGGGAAGAAAAAGATTGGGATGTATGAAAAGCCTAAGCTTTTTCATCAAAAATTATGCCACTTAGTCTATCAGCATCATGTTACCAGAGATACTATCAAGACTATCCTTCGGTGTGATTAGTTCCCAAATATTAATTTCATATTATTTGGCTTCTCTAGTTGATTCGATTATCTTTTCTAACCTGTTCTTCTATCCAGCGTTCGGTTGCATAATTCAACGGAAGCGTTCTCATATCTTCCCAAAAATAATCCGCAGCATAAAGCATACGCCCATCGATTTCCTTGAAATATTGCCCACAAACCTGACAAACACCCATTTCAATTCCGGGAAACGCCTCGTTTTTGAGATAAAACAATTTCTTGGAATCTTCGCTTCCGCAAAAGAGGCATCCGGTACGCTGTACAGGCCATTCAAAGTTGCATGTGTTACAGTGCATTATTCTTTTCCCGTCCGGTGCGGTCAGAACCGCCAAAGTCGATATTTCGCCGCAAACCGGGCAAGCGGCTATATTTTTCTCTGGATTCTCTGATGCGCGGGGATTATACTTTTGCTCCGGCACTCCCTTTTCATTGACGGTCTGGCTAGCCAGTTTAGCTACACCATTAACCGCTATCTGGAGGCGTGTTCCCATTTCTGCTTCCATCATGTTGTTGCCTGACTTCAATTGCTCCCACATTTCCCACAAGTCTGAATCATTTATTTCTACTTTGGCAGAGAGATTTAATCTCTGCCAAAGCTCGATAATTGCATCTTGAGGTAAATCAACAATAGGTAAATATGGGGATTCATCACTCATGCTTAAACTCGCCTGCCAGTATGAACCACGTTCCTGCCGCCAGGCATCAACCTCTAGTTTGAGCTGACGATACTTCTGGTAAGCTTGTTCCGCGTTTTCCGCAACTACCAATTTGCTTTTTTCTGCAGCCATACAAATTCTCCTCTTATCCTTTTATGGTTTCTTTAGCCTCTTCGTTATACCATTTTTCATAGTGCTCATAAGCAAACTTGGCAGGAACCCAACCGGTGAAAATACCCTTTAGAGCCTGGTTTGAATCAGGATGAAGTATTCCCAGATATAAATGGGCAATCAAAAGAGCAGTCATAAAAAGTGCACAGGCCGCATGTATGGGATACGCCCACTGTAGCAGCAAACTTGGGCCTGAAGGAGCAAGCCACATAATGTAGCCGCTGATTACAATGCAAAGTGTCCCCAGTATGGTAAACATAGAGTTCAGCTTTTCACCACCGTTAAACTTGCCCTGGGGCGGGAATGGCTTATGGCCGCCAAAGAATTCTATACCAAAATTCTTGGCATGAGCCAGGTCATCATTACGGAAGTTAATGACGTCCTTAAACCAGCGCCGCATCTGGCGTGCGCCTACACCTTTGCCAATGAACCCTGCTATCATACCTAACGTAAACAGCACAGCCACGACACGATGAATATTTCGTGTAACTTGAATCCCGCCGAATATGTTCATGGCCGGCTGAAAAACGGTGACGAGCACTCCCAGTCCGGTAAAAAGCAACAGTAGGAATGCAACGCCGTGACACCAGTGAACAAAGCGCTCTCCTGCGGAAAAACGATATACCTCTTTTGCCATATCTACTTACCTCCTTCGTCGTGGGATTCCGCGATAATTTTCGCTCTGTTGGCATAATTGCCCCTCACAAAATTAACAATAACCCCGACAGTAATAGCCGCAGCCGAAGCGCCAATCGCGATACCACCCAGCGGATGAACTATATCTTTCCAAAGAGTCAAAGATATCGGCGTAGTAGGATTTAAAGGAAGCCCATAAGCATCTGGCCTATCCTGTAGCAGATAAACATAAGTCGTGCCGCCCATCAAATTATCGCCATACAAATGTGCTTTCGGATTGGTTAATTGAAGCTCTGCAACGCGGGCCTGGGCTTGGGGCATTATCTCATCACGATCGCCAAAGTGTATCGCGCCGGGCTGGCAGGTTTGAGCACATGCCGGTTTAATGCCGCTTTCAACGCGATCAATACAACCGGTACATTTGCTCATTTTATTAGTAGCTTCATCAATCTTGGGAACGCCCCATGGACAGTTCGCCACACAATAACCGCAGCCAATGCATTTTTCTTTGTCGACCAAAGTGTATCCCGTTTCCGTCTTATAGATGGCATTAGAAGAACAAGCCTTCATGCAGGCAGGATCAGCGCAGTGGAAGCACTGGAGTTTCAGCATATTAAAACGCATTTTATTATCTTTGTACTCTTCTCTGAACCTGACATAGGTCCAGGTATTAGGTGTAAAGTCAGCCTGGGTCTGATAACTGCTTATGCGTTGCGTCTTTTCGGCCGGAAGATCGTTCCAGGCTTTGCAGGCCACGGAACACGCCTTACAGCCGGTGCATAATGAAGTGTCAATAAAAACCATTTTTCTCGCCATCGTTAAGCCCTCCTTATGTTGACAAGACAGCATTTATACTCAGGAGTTCCAGCTCCGGGGTCGCATGCATTCATTGTCACATTATTAGTACTGGGGCCAGTACTCAAGCCGGCAAAGCCCCAGCTCCACGGCATACCGATGGTCTCCTGATCTTTACCGTTGATTTTAAGAGTCTGGATTCGGTCGGTCACCAGGGCACGCACTACTAACTTGCCGCGGGCAGAGGATACTTCGACTTCATCCCCTTCTTTGACTCCTATTTTATGGGCCAGGTTTTTGCTTATTTCAGCATATGGCTCAGGTGCTATCTCATTCAGCCAGGGAATATTGCGGGTAATCGCTCCGGCGCAGAAGTGCTCGACAACCCCATAGGAGGTAAGGACATAGGGATATTCATCCGGTTTGCCAAACTCTTTTGAAACAATCTTGGCACAGGGATTGTTCTGCACCTCGGGATGGAGAAGATTGGCGGTCGGGCTTTCAATCGGCTCATAGAACTCCGGCATCGGTCCATCAACCGTCATGCCTGCTCCACGAATCGGAACAGCCGCAATACCTTCTGTCGGAGTAGCAACCGCGCCGCTCTTATAAGTAGCTGCGAATAAGCGTCCTACACCTTCCGGATTCTGTTTGAACCCAATCTTTCCTTCCGGAGTGTCGGGACCTTTGGTCTTGTCGACCACATCGGGTCCGTCATTTCCGACCCAGAGATTCTGGACGGGATCCCACCATATCAGCTTGCGTTTGGAATCAACCGGCTGCCCTTGGGCATCACAGGAGCACCGGTTATAGAGAACGCGGATATTGCCCGGCCAGGCAAATGCATACTCTTTGTTCAGGCCCAGACCGGTGGGATCCGCATTGCCCCGGCGGTCTGCCAGATTTTGGCCTTCCGGCGTTACGCCTGCATATATCCAGCATCCGGTGGAAACCGTGCCGACCGGTGCTGCCAGGTATTCGCCTATCGCGGCAATAGGTTTGCCAGTAGTGTCGTTATAGCCACCCAGTTCCTGAAGCACCCTTAAAGCACTCGCTTCATGCTCGCCATAGTCCCAGTTGGCCTTCAAAATCGGTTCATCCTTGGGATCGGCGCTTCCAGCATAAAGGGCGCGCACTCTCTTAAAGATGTGATCCAGCATATCCAAATCCGGGTGTACGTCATTGAGGGGTTTTAAGGCCACTTCTTTCCACTGAACCAGGCGGGAAGAATTGGTCATGCTGCCGGCCTTTTCATAAACGAAGGCCGCCGGCAGGAAGATTACCTCAGTCGGAATCTCGGCCGGATTTAATCCTTCTTCTTTCCAGAACTGGGCGGTTTCGGTATTGAATATATCGGCCGCTACCAGCATTTCCAGTTTGGACAGGCCTCGGGCCACCAGTTTTCGATCCGGGATAGAAACCGTGGAGTTGGAGCCCCAGTTGAGGAGAAGCTTAAACTGTCCTTCTTCCATTTTGCTAAAGAACTGGGGTTGAATGGGCATATTTGCTGGATTGTTTTTGGGCAGCCACTGATACCCGTATTCGTTTTCGGGAGTGGCGTTCTTGCCAAACCAGGCCTTGAGCAAGGCTACCATTGGTTTATACTGAACCGAGCCTTTACTTATGGCAAAATCATTCAGGGTTTTTTCTTGATTAGTGGGATAAGGGATATATCCAGGCAGGTTGGCGTTCAGGTTGGCCATATCGGTGGAACCCTGAACATTAGGCTCGCCGCGCAGGGCCTGGATGCCGCTGCCGGCCTTGCCCACATTGCCCAGGAGCAGCTGGATGATCGCATAGCAACGAATACCCTGCACCCCGGTGGTGTGCTGAGTCATGCCCAGGGCGTAGAAGATGTTGCCGGGTTTGGCTGCAGCAAAAGTATCGGCTATCTGCTTGATTTTGGCAACCGGTATTCCGCTGATCCTTGAGGCTACATCAAAGGTATATCTGGAATAGTGGGCTTTAAGTTTTTGAAAAACACAGTCCGGATCATCCAGGCTGGCTGCCTTTACCGGTTTGCCATCGGCGTCCAGTTGATAGGCCCAGCTTTTATAATCATACTTCTTGGTTTCAGGATTAAAACCAGAAAACATACCGTCATTGAATCCGAAATCTTTGCTTATCTTATAAAGCGCATTGGTGAAATTCACAACATAGAATTCATCATAAAGCTTGTTCTCAATGTAATAATTGATCATTGCACCCAGGTAAGCAATATCGGTTCCGGGACGGATCTGCGCAAAGATATCTGCCTGGGAAGCGGTACGGGTAAAACGCGGGTCGACCACAATAACCTTGGCACCTTTTGCCCGGGCGCGGTTAACCCATTTCATAGCGATGGGATGATTTTCGGCACAGTTGCTGCCGGCGATCAAGAAACAATCAGAGTTCTGCATATCCTGCCAGGAGTTGGTCATGGCGCCGCGTCCAAATGAAGGTGACAAACTAGCCACCGTGGGCGCGTGTCAGATACGGGCCTGGTGTTCGTGAAACGGTGTCCCGATCAGGC
>NZ_JAQVZX010000017.1:33458-35887 GCF_028707975.1 Syntrophomonas sp. | reverse complement strand
AAGCCCAATGACCCCGAGGCCCACAGTCCTTCTACGCTGACTTTGATGAAATAAAACTCAAAAAGACCCCGACCAGGAGTCATAAGCATCTGAATCAACAGAGCCAGGGCCAGGATTAAAAAAAATGGTTTCAAGGCCTGGTAATGGATTCGCGGAGTGATCCTACTACCCAACATAATAATTATTACCAGCAGTAGTAGCAGTATCTGTTCTTCAGGAAAAACACTCCAGAAAACAGCCAGACTCAATAGAGCAGTTCCGATTATTTTGCTGCGCGGATCCAGCTCATGAATTATGGATTTTTCTGGTATGTACTGGCCCAGAATCAGGCTTGTATTCATATTTCCTCGCTCCCCGCTTTAATTAATTTATCCTTTGACACCACTCTAAAAAAACCCTTTTTGTTGCATAAGGGTTACATAAATATACAAAGCGAGCGTTGGCGAAGGTGATGCGATCGCTATTAAGGGTGCACCCTGTCGGGCACTTCTGATGCTCCCTGCGGTCGCTATTAAGGGTGCTGAGCGGTATATTTATGCACACCAATGCATATTTATTACTTTTTGCAGTGACATTATCTTTTAGCCACGACCCGGGCGGGAGCGGCGAATGAAGTCTACCACTGCCCGGGCCGTTTCTTCGGGGCTGCGAGGGGAGGAAGAAAACTCCCAGCCCTTCTGCATTAAGCGATAAACCAGTTCCTGAGAGGCAGTCAGTTTCCAACCCTTCTGCATTAGGAAATCCAAGTATTCCAACCAGGAAGAGGATGCGGCATCCAGGATGAGCTGGCCTTTATCCAAGAGTATTATCCTGGGGCAAGAGGCCAACAACTGCTGGTAATGGTGTGATACCATTATAATGCTGATTCGCTTTTCCCGGTTTAGATAGGACAGGCATTGCAGCAAGGCCTGTCGGCCTTCATAGTCCAATCCGACAGCAGGCTCATCCAGGAGAAGAACCTGAGGTTTCATGGCCAGTATAGCCGCGATGGCCAGGCGACGCTTCTCGCCGCTGCTCAGGATGTGACAGCGGCGCAGCCTGTAGTTTTCAAAACCCAGTCCCATAGAGGCCATGGCTTCCCGCACCCGCTCATCCACTTCACTGTGGGATAAGCCCAGGTTGCGCGGGCCGAAAGCTATTTCATCATATACCTGCTTTTCGAATATTTGCTCCTCCGGAAACTGGAATACCAGCCCCACCTTTTGGCGCAGCCGTTCCAGCGATTTACGGCGGCCTGAATTGATGATTTCAGTATCCAGCCGGAGCTTGCCGCTGAAAGGGAAGAGCAGGCCACTTAGAATTTCCAGGAGGGTGGATTTTCCAGAACCGCTTTCGCCGGTAATACCCACGAACTCCCCGTCATTAATGAATAGGTTTAGCCCGCTCAGGGCCGTTCTTTCGAAAGGCGTGCCCAACTGATATGTAAAAGATAGCTTTTCTAGATGAAGCGACATATTTCCTCAACCAGCTTATCCATCTCCAAAATATTTCTTCCAAACGAAATCCCCCGGCTGTTGATTTCTTCAATGATATTGCTTATTTCTAAGGGCTCCAGGCCCAGGGCCAGCAATAAACGCCGCAAGGGAAATAATTCCCCGGGAGTGGAGATTGCTTTTACCTCTCCCTCTCCCAGGACCACCACCCGGTCAGCCCCTCTCGCCTCCTCCAGATCGTGGGTAATCATAATTAAGGATACTCCCTTATTCTTATGCAGACAACGAATACTCTCTATGATTTCCGACTTTCCCCGGGGATCAATCATGGACAGTGCTTCGTCCAAAACCAGGTAACGTGGCTTCATAGCCATTACCCCAGCAATGGCCACTTTTTGTTTCTGGCCTCCGGATAAGAAAGCGGGAGCTGCTTTTCTATAGGCTTCCATGGAGACCTGCTGCAATGAGTCACTCACTCTCTGCCTGATTTCACTGCGCTTAAGGCCCAAGTTTTCCGGACCAAAAGCTACATCCTCCTCCACCTGGTTAGAAATCAACTGGTTATCCGGATTGGAGAAGAGCAGCCCGACTCTTTGCCGGATAAGCTGAAGCTTATCCGCATCGGCAGTGTTCCATCCATCTACTTCCACTTTTCCCTGGATGGGAAGCAAAAGCCCGTTTAATAAACGGGCCAGAGTTGATTTGCCGGAGCCATTTCTCCCCAGTATTACCAGGAATTCATTCTCCCCAACATCCAAGTTTATGTTTTTTAAAGCCGGAAGCTCTTCTCCCGGATAAAAATAAGTCATATTTCTCAGACTTATCATACTTACTCCTCATGGCCGAGGGCTTCAACCACCGCTCACCGATGAAAGGTGAGTTATTAGGGGCTTGGATAGTAAGACCTGGCGGGAAATAACTTAAACCCCTCACGTTACTAATACAATGGTTAAACAATAGTTGAACAATCGCTAAACTACTGTTCCGTCTCCCGAC
>NZ_JAQVZX010000017.1:916-33358 GCF_028707975.1 Syntrophomonas sp. | reverse complement strand
TGAAAGGTGAGTTATTAGGGGCTTGGATAGTAAGACCTGGCGGGAAATAACTTAAACCCCTCACGTTACTAATACAATGGTTAAACAATAGTTGAACAATCGCTAAACTACTGTTCCGTCTCCCGACGCCTGACGACCGACGACTTATTCCCTTTATTCCACTAGTTCAAGAATAACCATGGGTGCGCCGTCACCCTTGCGATAGCCAGCTTTTATCAATCGGGTATAACCACCATTCCGATCCTCATAACGGCCAGCAATGTCACTGAAAAGCTTCTGTACTACCTCATCGCTCATAATATAGGCAGCAGCTTGCCTGCGAGCATGTAAATCTCCTCTTTTGCCCAGGGTAATCATTTTCTCCGTCAATCTCTTAATTTCTTTGGCCCTGGTTTCAGTGGTGCTGATTTTTTCTTGTTTCAGCAGAGAGGTCACCGAGTTCCTGAGCACTGACCTTCTGTGATCACTCCTGAGCCCTAACCTGCGATAACTCACGGGGGCCCCTCCTTTCTAATCTTCTGACTTCTTAAAAGATAGATTTAATTCCTTGAGCTTTCTTTCAATTTCCTCAAGTGATTTCTGTCCTAGATTCCTTATCTTGCTCATTTCCTCACGGTTTTTAGCAATCAAGTCTCCTACCGTGTTGATACTGGCTCTCTTCAGGCCGTTGGATGCTCTTACCGAAAGCTCCAGTTCCTCTATGGACATTTCCAGAACCTTATCTTTCTTTTCCTCTTCCTTTTCGACCAGGATTTCTACCTCGGCATAGGTATCATCTATTTCCGTGAAGAGCTTCAAATATTCAATCAGTATTTGAGCAGAAAGGCTGATAGCTTCCTCCGGGTTTATACTGCCGTTGGTCCATACTTCCAGGTTCAGACGATCATAGTCCGTCCTTTTTCCCACCCGGGCATTCTCTACTGTATAATTGACCCGGGTCACCGGTGTGAATATGGAGTCTATAGGAACCAGGCCTACAATTTCATCATTTTTCTGAGGCTGCTGGTCAGCGCTTACATAACCCCGACCCCGCTCCACCATCATTTCGATCTCCACTTTCCCGTCCTCATCCAAACTGGCAATATGCAAATCTGGATTCAATATGTCTACTTCGGCATCAGGCGTAATATCAGCAGCCTTTACTTCCTTCGGTCCCTGCAGCTCCAGACGGATAATTTTGCGCTCGTTGCCGGCATAACTTAGAACCAGCTTTTTGATGTTAAGAATAATCTCGGTGGTGTCTTCCAAAACACCGGGAATGGTGGAAAACTCATGGAGTACTCCATCAATTTTTATGGATGTAACTGCAGCTCCTGGCAGAGAAGAAAGAAGAACTCGGCGCAGTGAATTCCCCAGAGTAGTTCCATACCCTCTTTCCAGGGGTTCAATAACAAATCTTCCATAATTGTTGCTTGAATTCTTTTCCACACATTCTATACGTGGTTTTTCCATCTCCAGCATTTTTATATCCCCTCCTTTTATTGGGCGGAACCAGGCCAGTTTAAGCTATTGCCTGGCCATCCAACCAGCCTCGACCTTTTCCTAAAAACCTGAGTACTGGCTTAGAGGTGTTCTATCTGGAATAAAGTTCAACAATAAGCTGCTCATTTACCAGTGTATCAATCTGATCTCTCCTCGGATAGGTCAGAACTGTACCGGTCATTTTCTCCGCATCCACACTCAACCACTCGGGTGGGGTCTTATAGGCAGCTTGTTCTTTCATTTCTTGAAATTTGTTGGATTCTCTACTGCCTTCCCTAACTTCAATAGTATCCCCTATCCTAACCAGCAACGAAGGAATGTTGGCTTTGTGGCCGTTTACAAAAAAGTGACCGTGATTAACCAGTTGCCGGGCCTCTTTCCGGGAGGAGGCAAAACCCAATCGGTAGACTACATTATCCAAACGTCTTTCTAAAATTACCAGTAAGTTTTCGCCGGTTATTCCCTGCTTGCGATCAGCCTTCCGAAAATAATTGCGGAACTGCTTTTCCAGAATCCCATATATTCTACGGGTTTTTTGCTTTTCGCGTAATTGAATCCCATACTCACTGGGCTTCTGCCGGCGTCCCTGCCCGTGGGCACCTGGCGGGTAAGCTCTTCTGCTAATCGAACATTTTTCCGAATAACACCGGTCGCCTTTGAGAAACAGCTTTTCCCCTTCCCGGCGGCACTGGCGGCAGACTGAATCAGTATATCTTCCCACTTAAACCATTACCTCCTTAAACTCTTCTTCTCTTGGGCGGTCTACAGCCATTATGTGGAATAGGAGTAACATCTTTAATAACGCTTACTTCCAGGCCGGCCGCCTGCAGCGAGCGAATAGCAGCTTCACGCCCTGCTCCGGGTCCCTTAACATAGCACTCCACCTCTTTAAGTCCATGTTCCATAGCTGCTTTAGCCGCGTTCTCCGCTGCCTGCTGAGCGGCAAAAGGCGTGCTTTTTCTCGATCCCTTGAAGCCAATGGTTCCAGCACTGGACCAGGATATGGCATTACCATGCCGGTCCGTAATGGAAATAATGGTATTGTTAAAGGTCGATTTTATATGTGCTATACCATGTTCGATATTCTTTTTTTCCCGTCTCTTGACTCTTGTAGTAGTCCTGCGTGCCACTGATTCTTCCCCCTTTGTAGATTATTTTTTCTTCCCGCCGGCGGTACGTTTGGGTCCCTTGCGGGTACGGGCATTGGTCTTGGTTTTCTGTCCTCTTACCGGCAAACCGCGACGGTGACGGATTCCTCGGTAGCAACCCAGGTCCATCAACCTCTTAATATCCATATTTACCTGACGACGCAGGTCTCCTTCAACATGGTATTCTTTCTCGATAATTTCTCTTAACCTGGAAATTTCTTCCTCGGTTAAATCTTTTACTCTTGTATCGGGATTTATACCCGCATCCGCCAGTATTTTCCGGGATGAAGGCCTTCCTATCCCGAATATATAGGTAAGGGATACTTCAATTCTCTTATCCCGGGGTAAATCAACACCTGCTATTCTTGCCAAATTCGCTCACCTCCCTGTTTATTAGCCCTGCACTTGCTTATGCTTGGGGTTTTCACAAATAACCATGACTTTTCCCTTGCGTTTGATAATCTTACATTTTTCACAGATAGGCTTTACCGATGGTTTTACCTTCAAAACGATTACCTCCTCTTAGCCCTTGCCAAGTTCCTTATTTAAAACGATATATAATTCTTCCCCGGTTTAAATCATAAGGCGACAATTCCACCATCACCCGGTCTCCGGGTAATATCCTAATAAAATTCATGCGCATCTTTCCAGATATGTGGGCGAGGACTTTGTGGCCATTATCCAGTTCGACTTTAAACATGGTATTGGGCAACGGTTCCACCACCGTCCCCTCGAGCTCAATGACATCTTCCTTAGCCATCAATTAGACCCCCTTCCCCTCCGTCCTGTATTCTCTTCAGGTTTTTTCTAATAATATGGTTCCCGGGAATTTCGCCTCTCGCCAGGTAGCTTTCAACTTCCTCCGCCTTGAGCCTGGTCCATTGCAGGTGTTTGATGTTTTTGAGCTTGGGATTTTCGATTTTACGTTGATCACCGTCAGCCACTAATACAAATCGATCGTTTACCAGCTTTATAACCACAAACATCCTGCCTTTATCCCGACCTGATTTGGAATAAACTACTTTTCCTACATCATCATCATAAATGACCGATCACCCCCGTTACCTTAAGGTAAGGATCTCCGGTTCCCCGGCAGTAATGGCAATGCTATGCTCAAAGTGTGCAGACCAGCTTCCATCGCGGGTTACCACTGTCCACTCATCGGACCTGGTATATACCTGGTAACTACCTATATTGAGCATCGGTTCAATAGCAATTGTCATTCCTTCCTTTAAGACCGGTCCTCGATCACGTTTTCCATAATTAGGTACAGGAGGTTGTTCATGCATATCCCGACCAATACCATGCCCAACAAAATCTCTCACAACGGAAAAGCAATTTTTCTCAGCATGTTCCTGAATGGCCTGGGATACCCCACCTAATCTTCTGCCGGCCTGGGCCTGTTCTATACCCCTCATAAGAGATTCTTCGGTAGTAGTAATCAATTTCCTTACCCTGGAATCAACCTGGCCCACTGGAACTGTAATTGCTGCATCGCCAGCAAATCCGTCCAGTATAACCCCAAAATCAATGCTTATGATATCCCCCTCCTTAAGAAGCCTGGAACCGGGGATACCATGAACAACCTCCTCGTTTAGTGAAGTGCAGATAGCAGCAGGAAACGCTCTTCCTCCCCTAGGGTGAGGATAATTTCTAAATACCGGTAGGGCACCGTTTCGTCTGCATTCTTCTTCCGCCAGGGCATTTAGTCGCCCGGTACTAATACCTGGTTCTATTATATTCTCCAGCATTTTTAGCACCCGGCCAACCAGGCGCCCGGCTCTTCTCATTTTGCCTATCTCATTTCGATTTTTTAGGCTAATCATTTAAAGGCTCTCCAGCTTTTTTTGGATATCGGTAAAAACCTGGCTACTGCCGCAGCTTCCTTCAATATTGAACAAGAGACCTTGCTTTCCGTAATATTGAAGCAGAGGGCGAGTTTGCTGGCTATATACTTCCAGCCGTTTGGCCACGGTTTCTCCCCGATCGTCACTGCGCTGAACCAGTTCCCCCCCGCAGCTATCACACTTTCCTTGCTCCTGCGGAGGATTATAACTAAGGTTGTATACCCGTTTGCATTCCTGACAGCTTATTCTTCCCGATAGCCGCTCAATCAGAAGTTCATTGGGTACATCAATATTAATCGCCAGATCTATTTTTTTACCCAGGCGGGACAAGGACTGATCCAGAGCCTGAGCTTGAGCCGTAGTACGGGGAAATCCGTCCAGTAGAAAACCCTGCTCACAGTCGGATTGGGCTATTCTTTCTTCAACTATGCCGGTAGTAATTTCATCCGGAACCAGTTGCCCGCTGCTCATATATTTCTGAGCCTCCTGGCCCAGTTCGCTTCCCTTGTCTACCGCATCCCGGAAGATATCCCCGGTGGAAATATGCGGGATGGGGAAGCGGTCTTTTATCATTTCCGCCTGGGTGCCTTTTCCAGCACCAGGGGGACCCATCAGTATGATATTCATTGGCCTCATCTCCTATTTAACAAAACCCTCGTAACTGCGGAGCAGTAAATGCGACTCAATCTGCTTCATGGTATCCAGGGCCACACCCACCACAATCAGCAAGGCCGTACCGCCAAACCAGAGACTGGTAATTCCGGTCAAACCAATTATAAAGTTGGGCATAATGGCAATCAATGCCAGAAATACTCCCCCGGCCAGGGTCAGGCGGGACAAAACCCGATCAATATACTCGGCGGTAGGGCGACCCGGCCTTATACCGGGGATGAATCCGCCGTACTTCTTAATATTGTCGGCCACATCCATAGGATTAAAGATAATGGCAACGTAGAAATAAGTAAAAAAGACAATCAAAGCAGCATAGACCAGGTTGTAGGGAACGCTGCTAAAACTAAAGTACTCTTGAAGAAAACGGTTTAATCCAGAAGCGGGATTCGTCCAGGAACCTATAGTAGCCGGAAACATCATCAAGGACATGGCGAAAATAATGGGGATGACTCCGCCGGCATTGACCCTGAGGGGTAAAAAGGTACTCTGCCCTCCATAGACTTTACGTCCTACTACCCGCTTGGCATATTGAACCGGCAGTCTTCTCTGACCTTCATTCACCGCAATGATAGACGCGATTATCGCCAATGCCAGTACAATAAATAGAAGTATATTTAAATAACCAATTATTCCCCCGGACAATTCCTGTCCTACTCCAGCTATTTGTCCAGGTAGGCGGGATACTATTCCAGCAAAAATAATTAATGATATTCCATTCCCTATTCCCTTTTCGGTAATCATCTCCCCTATCCACATCAGCAAAGCGGTACCTGCAGTCAGGGAAATAGCAATAATAAGGTAATGAGCAAAACCGGTATACATCAAAGCTCCGCTTCTGCCCAAGGCTATGGACATCCCCATGGCCTGGATAAAACCAAGGACAACGGTTCCATAACGAGTATACTGGACTATTACTTTTCTTCCTTCGTCGCCTTCCTTTTGCAGTTCCTCTAATCTAGGCACCACTACGGTTAGGAGCTGCATAATTATGGAGGCGTTGATATATGGGGTGATGCTCATAGCAAAAATACTAAAGCGTTTAAAAGCGCCACCGGATATTATGTCGAAAAATCCAAATAACTGACCGCTTAATAACTTTTCCATAGCCCCAGGATTGACCCCGGGAACGGCTATGTGTGCCCCTAAGCGGAAAACCAGCAGCATGAAAAGAGTAAACAGGAGTTTCTTTCTTAAGTCTCCCACCTTAAAGGCCTGTTGAAACGAATCGAGCATTATATCACCTCTACTTTTCCACCTTTGGCCGTGATCTTTTCTTCCGCTTGCTTGCTAATTTTATGAGCTTTAACTTCCAATTTCTTTTCCAATACTCCGTTCCCGAGTATTTTTACACCATCTTTGAAAGCTTTTACTAAACCGGCCTCCTGTAGAGTATCCGGGGTGACTTCACTGCCATCAGGGAAAATATTCAAATCCTCTACATTGACAATAGCATAAACCTTCTTGAAAATATTGTTGAAACCGCGTTTGGGCAAGCGTCTCTGTAAAGGCATTTGTCCACCTTCAAAGCCAGGGCGCACTCCAGCGCCGGAACGGGATTTTTGTCCTTTATGCCCCCGGGTGGAAGTTTTGCCGTGGCCGGATCCAGTTCCTCGGCCTACTCTTTTCGTATGCTTATTCGCACCGGCTGGAGCTTTAAGTTCTTCCAGTCTCACAATTGAACCTCCTTGTACTAACTAATCAAGTTCTTCCACCATCAGCAGGTGTTGTACTTTGTTAATCTGACCCCGTATTTGCGGGCAATCCTCTTTGATAACGCTCTGTTGCAACTTTTTGAATCCTAGACTCTTAATCGTTGCTCTCTGGGTTTCAGGGCAGCCGATGAAACTCTTAGTCCAGGTCAACTTCAACTGCTTGGCCAAGTCGTATCCCTCCCTAGTTCATGATCTCATCTATGGTCTTGCCCCTCTGCCTGGCAACATCCTCAACTCTTTTAAGGCCTCTTAAACCTTCCATGGTAGCATGTACTATATTGGTTGCATTGTCTGACCCCAATGATTTAGTGAGGATATCCTTAATCCCGGCAGCTTCTAGTACAGCTCTTACCGGTCCGCCAGCAATAACACCAGTACCCTCTGAGGCTGGTTTCAAGAGAACCTGCCCAGCACCGAAAATGCCGACAATTTCGTGCGGAATGGTTCTGCCGTCAATCAAAGGAACGGAAAGCATATTCTTCTTGGCATTTTCTACGGCTTTGCGAATAGCTTCCGGAACTTCCGTGGCTTTCCCTTTGCCGGTACCTACTTTACCTTCACCATCGCCCACTACTACCAGAGCGCTGAAACTAAACCTGCGTCCACCTTTAACCACCTTGGCTACCCTTCTAATTGTTACAACCTTTTCTATCATTTCCGGGGCAGCTTGCTCTTTATCTCTCATCATTTCCCTCCTTACTTACGGAAATAATCGCTAAAATACAAGTCCCTTTTCCCTGGCCGCGTCGGCCAGGGCCGCTATAGAGCCGTGATACTTGTAACCGTTGCGGTCAAAAACCACCATCGTAATGCCTTTTTCCCTGGCTCTTTCTGCAATATTGGCCCCCACTTCTATGGCTGCAGCAATATTGTTTTTGGATTCGAATCCTTTAAGGCCTTCTTCCAGGGTGGATGCTGCCACCAAAGTTACTCCTTTTTCGTCATCTATTATCTGGGCATATATATGGTGAAGGCTCTTGAATATACACAAACGTGGCCTATCGCCGGTACCTGCAACTTTTCTACGAACCCTTTTATGTTTTCCCTGCCGAAGTGTCTTTTTGTCGGGCTTCTTAATCAACGAAAACACTCCTTTCCTGCTTTATTTACCGCCTGCTTTACCTGCCTTACGCCTGATTACTTCGTTTTCGTATTTAATACCTTTCCCTTTGTAAGGCTCAGGCTTCCTTATGGCCCGGATATGAGCCGCAGTATTTCCCACCAGTTGTTTATCTATACCCCTTACGGTAATGCGGGTGACGGTTGGAACCTCAAATTCGATGCCCGCCGGTGGATCCACCTCTACCGGGTGGGAGAAACCGATACTTATAACCAGCTTTTTCCCCTGCATTTGGGCCCGGTATCCAACACCTACCAGTTCCAGCTTCTTTTCAAAACCTGCGCTAACCCCTTGAACCATATTGGCAATCAAAGCACGAGAAAGGCCGTGCAATGCACGATGTTTCTTAATGTCACTGGGCCTTTTTACTACTAGTTCATTGCCTTCCTGAGCCACCGTTATGTCTGCAGGCAACTCCCAGTCCAGAACCCCTTTGGGTCCTTTCACTGAAAGTGCATTGCCATTCATTGCAACTTCTACGCCTGCGGGTAGGCTGATAGGTTTTTTCCCTATTCTTGACACTACGTACCCTCCTTCAGCTACCAGATGTAACAAACTACTTCCCCGCCAAGACCTTCTTTGCGGGCTTTTTTATCGGTCATAAGTCCTTTTGAGGTGGAGATCACAGCGGTCCCCAATCCTCCCAAGACCCTGGGAATCTCATCTTTTTTCACATATACCCTCAAGCCGGGTTTTGAAATCCTCTTTATCCCGGTAATTACCTTCTTTTTATCCGGTCCATATTTGAGGTATATTCTGATAATCCCCTGTTTTCCGTCTTCGACGAATTCATAATCCTTGATGTACCCTTCTTCCTGCATTATCTGGGCTATGGACAGTTTGATTCTGGAACCGGGTACTTCAACGGTTTCGTGCATGACCATATTGCCGTTTCGAATCCGGGTAAGTAAATCGGCTACGGGATCAGTCATGACCATGGTGTATACCTCCTTTACATAAAAGCGTCTACCAGCTAGATTTTGTAACGCCGGGGATTTCTCCCTTATGGGCCATCGCTCTGAAGCAAATCCGGCACATGCCGAATTTCCGCATATAAGCCCGGGGTCTTCCGCAAATTTTGCAGCGGTTATATCCACGAACAGAAAATTTCGGCATTCTTTTTTGCTTGGCTATCATAGCTTTTTTGGCCATTGCTCCTAATTCCCCCTATCTAAATGGCATTCCCATACTTTTCAATAATTCTCTGGCTTCTTCATCACTTTTGGCGGTACTAACAATTACTACCTCCAAGCCCCTGATTTTATCAATCTTGTCGTAGTCGATTTCAGGAAAGATGGTCTGTTCCTTTATGCCCAGGGAATAATTTCCCCTTCCATCAAAGGCCTGGGGAGATACTCCCCTGAAGTCGCGAACCCGAGGAAGAGCTAGATTGATCAGTCGATCCAAAAAATCATACATTCTCTCCCCCCGCAGAGTGACTTTACAGCCTATGGCCATACCTTCCCTTAATTTAAATCCAGCTATTGATTTCCGCGCTCTGGTTATAACCGGCTTTTGGCCGGATATAATGCTTAGATCATTTACAGCTCCATCAAGAGCCTTGGGATTTTGAATGGCCTCTCCCACCCCGATATTTATGACCACCCGTTCTACTTTGGGAACCTGCATAATATTTCCATACTGGAACTTTTCCATCATCTTTGGCACAATGTCATTCTTATATATCTCATATAACCTGGCCATTAAAGTGCTGGCCTCCCTTCTGGAGTTTTAATCTAAAGCCTCTCCGCATTGCTTGCATATTCTAGCCTTTTCGCCATTTTCCATTAATTTATGGGCTATCCGGGTAGGCTTGTTGCACCGGCTGCAAACCAACATTACATTGGTTGCATTAAGGGGTGATTCAATTTTCAAGATACCACCCTGGGGAATGGCGCGACTGGGTTTTTGGTGTTTCTTAACTCGATTCACGCCTTCAATTACCACCCGATTCTTGTCGGGTATTACCCGAAGCACTTTGCCCTTCTTGCCAGCATCTTTGCCGGTTGTGACCAGAACCGTGTCACCTTTTTTGATTCGCATCTACTACACCTCCCACAGCCTAAAGTACTTCTGGCGCCAGGGATATGATTTTCATAAAGTTCTTTTCCCGAAGTTCCCGGGCCACCGGTCCAAAAATACGAGTGCCTTTGGGATTATTGTTGTCATCTATGATAACAGCAGCATTCTCGGAAAAAGCAATATAGGATCCATCCGCCCGTCTAATTTCTTTCTTGGTGCGTACTACAACTGCTTTAACCAGTTCACCTTTCTTAACTACTCCACCAGGCGATGCTTCCTTAACTGAAGCCACAATGACATCTCCTACCCCAGCATACCTGCGGGTAGATCCACCTAAAACCTTGATACAAAGCACTTTTTTCGCCCCGGTATTATCGCCAACTTGAAGCATTGTTTCCTGTTGAATCACAACTTAACCTCCCTGCCAAAAACCAAACTTATTGCAAAGTCTTGGCTTTCTGAACTATTTCTACTAGTCGCCATCTTTTGTCTTTACTTAAGGGGCGGGTCTCCATTATTTTAACAATATCCCCGGTTTTGGCTTCATTGTTCTCATCGTGTGCTTTGTACTTCTTACTGGTTTTAATCGTCTTTTTATAAAGAGGATGCTGTTTTACGGTTTCCACGCTTACTGTTATAGTCTTATCCATCTTGTCACTGCTTACGGTGCCTATTCTGTTTTTCCGGTTAGCGCGGTTCTCAGTCACCCTTTAAAACCTCCTTCCTTCTGATTACCTGCTTGCGGCAATTTCTCTTTGCCTCAATATGGTCTTGCAGCGGGCAATATCCTTTTTTACATCCTTGATTCTCTTATGGTTATCCAGTTGTCCTGTAGCCAGCTGAAATCTGAGGTTGAATAATTCCTCCTTGCAACTGGATACTTTCTGGTTTAACTCCTCATCGGTTAGCTCCCTAATCTTTTCAGCTTTCACTAACCTCACCACCCATTTCTTCTCTTTTTGCGAATTTACACTTGACTGGAAGCTTGTGTGCCGCAAGTCTCATGGCTTCACGTGCAACTTCTTCACTAACTCCGGATAGCTCAAACATCACTCGCCCGGGCTTAACCACTGCCACCCAGTGCTCGGGAGAACCCTTGCCTTTTCCCATTCTGGTTTCAGCGGGCTTTACGGTCAACGGCCGATCAGGGAATATCTTGATCCACAACTTGCCGCCTCTCTTGACATAGCGATTAATGGCTATTCTTGCCGCTTCTATTTGCCGGTTGGTTATCCAGGCAGGCTCCAGAGCCTGCAGGCCATAATCCCCGTAAGTAACGGCATTGCCCTTGTTAGCCTTTCCCGCCAGACTGGGACGATGTTGTTTTCTGTGTTTTACTCTTTTTGGGGTAAGCATTATTTACCTGCCTCCTCCATTTCTTTCTGTTTGGGCTCTTTGGGTCTTTGTTTGGCCTCGGGTAAAATCTCACCCCGGTTGATCCAGACTTTAATCCCGATCTTTCCGTAGGTGGTATTGGCCTCGGCAAAACCATAGTCAATATCTGCCCGTAGAGTATGCAGGGGTACTTTGCCTTCAGCATACCATTCCGTCCGGGCTATTTCGGCTCCGCCCAGTCTTCCGGAAATAGCAATCTTTATGCCTATTCCACCCGAGCGCATGGTGCGCCCAACGGTCTGTTTCATGGCCCGCCGGAATGATATCCTTTTTTCCAGCTGCTGGGCTACATTTTCAGCTACAATCTGAGCATCATATTCCGGTCTCCTGATCTCCTGAATATTGATATTTACATTCTTTTTGGTCATCTGAGCCAGGTTGACCTTGAGCCTTTCTACTTCGACACCACCACGACCAATAATAATCCCAGGCTTGGCGGTATGGATGGTTACTCTTATCCGGTTGCCTGTACGCTGTATTTCTACCTTGGATATACCGGCGGCATAAAAGCGATCCTTTATGAATTTTCTGAGCTTGAAGTCTTCATGTAAGAGTTCGCTATAATCCCGGTCAGCATACCAGTTGGAATCCCAATCCCTAATAATACCGATTCTAAACCCTTTAGGATGAACCTTTTGACCCACTATCTTACCTCCCTTTCCCTTAGCACCACGGTAATGTGACTGGTTCTGTGGCGCCTGACATCTGCTCGGCCATAAGCTCGAGGCCGCATTCGTTTTGCGGTTGGCCCTTCATCAATGAATATCTGGGAAACCACCAGGGCATTGGAATCCATATCGAAATTGTGTTCTGCATTGGCGATAGCAGACTGCAGTACTTTCCTTATCAGGGGGGCAGATTTTTTATTGGTATACCTCAAAATCGCCATAGCTTCGCCAGTATCCTTGCCTCTAACCAGATCAGCTACCTGGCGGGCTTTAAAAGGAGATACGCGAATATGACGAGCAATAGCTCTGGCTTCCATTTTCCATCCTCCTTCCTTACCGCGCTCTGCTTGTTTTCTCGGATTTGCCGGCATGCCCTCGGTAAGTCCGGGTGGGTGCAAATTCACCCAGTTTCATGCCTACCATATCTTCGGTTACATAGACTGGTATATGCCTGCGCCCGTCATGTACCGCAAAAGTATGCCCGATCATATCCGGCATTACAGTGGAACGCCGGGACCAGGTTTTGATTACTCTTTTCTGGCCGGATTGATTCATCTGTTCAATTCTTTTTAGCAATTTATCTTCACAATAAGGCCCTTTTTTCAGTGACCTGCCCATCTAAAGACCTCCTTTTTTCTGCTAGAGATTTACCTTAAGCGGGCGTTAACCCAAATTATGCTTCTCTTTAAGCTTAAACGTTCTCCTTAGGGCTTGCGCTTTCTGACAATCATATTGTCAGATGGTTTTTTCTTGCGGGTTTTACCCCCTATGGCTATCTTACCCCAGGGAGATACCGGGTATTTCCTACCAATAGGAGCACGTCCTTCTCCACCACCATGTGGATGATCGGTCGGATTCATTACTGATCCTCTTACGGTCGGCCTAATACCCAACCAGCGAGTACGTCCGGCTTTACCCAGAGTCATATTCTCATGCTCCAGGTTCCCTACCTGACCTAAAGTAGCCCGGCAACTTACGTGAATAAGCCTTACCTCTCCGGAGGGTAAGCGTACATGCGCATAGGCTCCTTCTTTGGCCATCAACTGCGCTACCACTCCTGCCGAACGTACCAATTGAGCGCCTTTACCCGGCCTTAATTCAATATTGTGAATCAACGAACCCACTGGTATGTCCTTCAACGGCAGGGTATTACCTGTCTTTATATCGGCGTTGGGGCCTGATTCTATCACATCGCCCACCTTCAAATTATGGGGTGCTATGATATAAGCCTTATGCCCGTCAAAATAATGCAACAAGGCAATATTAGCCGAGCGATTGGGATCATATTCAATAGCTGCCACCCGGGCCGGTACGTTATCTTTAACCCTCTTGAAATCAACCACACGATACAGGCGTTTGTGCCCGCCACCCCGATGTCTTACTGTCATACGACCCTTGGCATTTCTGCCGGCTTTCCTTTTTAGCGGTGCAGTTAGCGCTTTATCAGGTTCCTGCTTGGTGATTTCTTCAAAACTCATAGTGGTCATATGCCTTCTGCTGGGTGTCGTAGGCTTGAATTTCTTTATACCCATCTATCGTTTCACTCCTTACTACGACAGTAAATTTATCTGGCAATAATCTATATAATCTAAGAATTAATTTACATGCCTTCAAACAAACGTATCTTCTGACCAGGTTTAAGACTAATTACAGCCTTTTTACGGTCGGGTTTTTTGCCCTCAAAGCGGCCCATCCGTTTGGGTTTGCCTTTTACATTAATAGTATTTATGCTCTCTACTCTAACTTCAAAAATATTCTCAATAGCGTTTTTTATTTCCGTTTTATTGGCGCGCTTGTCGACAATAAAAGTGTATTTGTTATCGGCCAGCATATTCATAGATTTTTCGGTTACCACCGGCTTGATTATAATGTCTCGGTAGTCTTTCATTTAGGCAAACACCTCCTCTACCCGGGCTACTGCCTCGCGGGTAATGAGCAAAGTATCGTAATGCAGCAAATCATAAACATTAATAAAATCTGCTCTTAAGGGTTTTACCCCGGGGATGTTACGCGCTGATTTGACTAAGTTGGGATCACCATAAGCGGTAACCACCAGGGTTTTCTTTCCTACCGGCAATGACTTCAGTGTCTGTACCATAAGCCTGGTTTTGGGTTCATCAAAAGTGAGGGAATCAACTACAATAATATTGTTATCGATCACCTTGCTGGATAGTGCTGATTTCATAGCCAATCTTCTGACTTTACGCGGTAATCTATAGGAAAAGTCTCTGGGCCTGGGCCCAAAGGCGACTCCCCCTTTAGTCCATACCGGGTTTCTGCTGCTACCTACGCGAGCCCGACCGGTACCTTTTTGCCGCCAGGGTTTCTTGCCTCCGCCCCTGACTTCAGCTCTGGTCTTGCTCGAGGCAGTACCCGCTCGCTTATTGGCCAGTTGCATTTTTACGAAATCAAACAAAACCGCCTGGTTGGGCTTAATACCGAAAACGCTGTCATTTAGTTCTATTTCTCCAATCTGGGCCCCGCTCATATCATACAACGCAACCTTGGGCATTTTTTTGCCTACCTCCTCTTAAATAGTGAAAAGCTCAATTTATTTTGCTATTCTACTATTTTTCCTTAACTGAATTCTTTATAATGACAAAACCTCTCTTGGGCCCTGGAATTGAACCTTTGATAAGAATGAGATTCCTATCCGGATAGACTTTTACTACCTTCAAGCCCTGAACCGTAACTCTTCCTCCCCCAAGTCGACCCGGGAGCTTTCTTCCCTTAAAAACGCGGGCCGGTCCCTTTGCTCCCAGGGAACCGGGGCGCCGGTGATATTTGGAGCCATGACCCATGGAGCCACGAGCAAAGTTATGTCTTTTAACACCGCCGGCAAAACCTTTACCCTTTGAAATACCAATTACATCTACCAGATCTCCTGCCGCGAAAATTTCCGCCGTTATTTCCTGCCCCACATCATATTCATCTACATTATCAATACGGAATTCCCTGATGTAGCGCAGCGGTTTCACATTGGCTTTTTTGAAGTGCCCTCTGGCTGGCTTATTGGCCAGTTTTTCTTTCAGGTTGTAAAAGCCTACCTGAATGGACTCATAACCATCGCTCTCCAACTTTTTCTTCTGCAAAACTGTACAGGGACCAGCTTCAATAATGCTCACTGGTACAGCTTTATCGTTCTCATCAAATATTTGTGTCATTCCAATTTTGATTCCCATTATGGATTTCTTGCTAGTAGTCACCTTAATTACCTCCGTCTTCTTGGTGATAGGTTGGAAGTGGGAGCTCCAACGTCACTTCTTTTTTCAGAAATCTTCCCTGGCTCGCGAGGCCCCGTATTCCCACTGGTCTCTTAAGCAGTTTTTGGACTACAGCTTGATCTCTATATCTACTCCTGAAGGTAAATCCAGGTGCATCAGAGCATCTATGGTCTTGGGGTTAGGATCAAGTATATCTATCAGGCGTTTATGGGTTCTCATTTCAAACTGTTCCCGTGAATCCTTATTTACATGGGGAGAGCGCAGTACAGTGTAGATACTTTTTCCCGTCGGTAACGGAATCGGACCGGAAACACTGGAACCATTCTTCCTGGCTGTCTCCACAATCTTTTGTGAAGACTGATCCAGAAGCTTATGGTCAAACGCCTTTAGTCTAATTCTTACTTTTTGCTGGCCATTCACTCTCTGTTAAACCTCCTTAGACTGGCTTCAATAATACACGCGTCCGGGCGTTCGGGGGCAAGGGCCGTTTTATCCCCTGCCCTTTATCACCCTGTTTACTCGTTCAAACTGGTGACCACACCGGCACCTACGGTTCTGCCGCCTTCACGAATGGCGAATCTCAAGCCCTCTTCTGCCGCTATCGGGGTTATTAGCTCTATTGCCATCTGTACATTGTCCCCGGGCATTACCATCTCTACTCCTTCGGGTAACTGGATTATTCCGGTTACGTCTGTGGTCCGGAAGTAGAACTGCGGTCTGTAACCACCAAAGAACGGGGTGTGTCTCCCGCCTTCTTCTTTGGTCAGGACATATACTTCAGCATTGAATGCGGTCAGGGGCTTGATGCTGCCGGGCTTGGCCAACACCATGCCTCTCTCTACTTCTTTGCGGTCTACTCCTCTTAACAGGGTGCCGATATTGTCTCCGGCTTCGGCATAGTCAAGAAGCTTGCGGAACATTTCTACTCCGGTGCATACGGTCTTTCTGGTGGCTTCTCTCATCCCTACTATTTCTACTTCGTCTCCTACTTTTACCTGCCCTCTCTCTACTCTTCCCGTGGTTACGGTGCCTCTTCCGGTTATGGTGAATACGTCTTCTATCGGCATCAGGAAGGGCTTGTCAACTGCTCTTTCGGGCATGGGTATATAGCTGTCAACGGCATCCATCAGTTCCCATATATGCTTGCACCACTCACATTCCCGGGTGCCACAGCCGCATTCCAGGGCTTTCAGGGCTGAACCCATTACTACGGGTATGTCGTCTCCGGGAAATTCGTAGAAACTTAAGAGTTCTCTCACTTCCATTTCTACCAGCTCTAATAGTTCGGGGTCGTCGACCATGTCGGTCTTGTTCATAAATACTACTATATATGGTACCCCTACCTGACGGGACAGCAGTATATGCTCCCGGGTCTGTGGCATGGGGCCATCCGCAGATGATACTACCAGTATGGATCCGTCCATCTGCGCTGCTCCGGTGATCATGTTCTTTATGTAGTCAGCATGACCAGGGCAGTCTACATGAGCGTAGTGACGGGTTTCGGTTTGATATTCAACATGCGAGGTGTTGATGGTTATGCCTCTTTCCCGCTCTTCCGGGGCTTTGTCAATCTCTTCATAGGACGTAGCCTTGGCTCCTCCCACTTTGGACAGGGTCTGGGTTATGGCTGCTGTCAATGTGGTCTTGCCATGGTCTATGTGACCTATGGTTCCAATGTTAAGATGAGGTTTCGTCCTCTCGTATTTTGCCTTTGCCATCCTTTCTCTCACCTTTCCTTTTGAATTTGTTTTTTATTATTAGTGCCAGGCACCTAGTTACCTTTGGATGTAAAAAATTATAATTGTACATTAGCTTGTATAAATATACCGCTCGCACGACCCTTACCTCATCTGTCATCCGTCTTCTGTCTTCCAGCATCCGTCTTCCGCCTTACACCGGCAGCCCATATCTTCGTGCTATTATCTCCCGGCTCTTTGATTCTGGAACCTCGGCATAATTCTTTATCTTCATGGAAAAACTTGCACGGCCCTGACTGAGTGACCTTAAGCTGGTAGCATAACCAAAGGTTTCTGCCAGTGGTACCAGCCCTTTTACCACTTTAGCCTCACGGTTCTCTTCCAGAGCCATTATCCTTCCCCGACGGGCATTTAAATCGGAAATTACATCTCCCAGGTATTCCTCAGGAGAGATTATCTCCAAATCCATGACCGGCTCCAGGAAAACTGATTGGGCATTACCCAGGGCTTCCTTTAGAGCCATGCTGGCGGCAATCTTAAAGGCTGGTTCATTGGAATCGACCTCATGATAGGAACCACCCTTTAGAACCACTTCCACGTCATCTACCGGGTATCCGGCCAGGATGCCGGCCTGTAATGCTTCCCGCGCCCCCATTTCCACCGCAGGTACATAATCGCGGGGAATAGCTTCGGGGCTGGATCTATCTACAAACTTCTTGCCCTGGCCCTCAGCAAGGGGTAAGATTTCCAGTATTACATGGGCATATTGCCCGCGCCCACCAGCTTGCCGGTCAAACTTGACTTCTGCAGCGGCCTTTTTCTTGGGCGTTTCTTTGTAGGCCACCTGTGGCTTGCCTATGTTTGCATTAACCTTAAATTCTCTAAGCATGCGGTCAATAATAATCTCCAGGTGTAATTCCCCCATACCGGATATTATTGTCTGGCCGCTTTCTTCATCCTGCCTGGTTTGGAATGTAGGGTCTTCTTCCGCTAACCGCCGCAGGCTTTCTTCAATTCTTTCCTGGTCAGCTCTGGTTTTGGCCTCGATGGCTACATCAATTACCGGTTCCGGAAAATCAATCGTTTCCAACAAGACGGGATGGTTCTCACTGCAGAGTGTGTCGCCGGTTACCGTGTTTTTCAAACCTACCCCGGCAACAATATCACCAGCATAAGCTTCCTCTATTTCCTCGCGGTGGTTGGCATGCATTTTCAGTATTCTGCTAAAGCGCTCTTTTCTATCCTGACGACTGTTGAAAAGAGAGCTTCCTGCCTTTATGTGACCGGAATAAATCCGAAAGTAGGTTAATTTTCCCACATAAGGGTCACTGGCTAGTTTGAACGCCAGAGCACAAAGAGGAGCTTCAACTTCAGGCTTTATTTTTATGCTTTCGCCACTGGCTATATCCATCGCCTCGATTGCAGGTATATCAAGGGGGGAAGGCAGGTAGTTCACCACCGCATCCAGCAGCATCTGCACTCCCTTGTTCTTAAAAGAAGACCCGCAAAGTACAGGTACTATTTGGTTGGCGATGCAATTTCTTCTCAAAGAACTTTTAATTTCCGCCGGGGAAATCTCCTGAGCCTCCAGGTATTTTTCCAGTATAATGTCATCGTATTCGGATAATCTCTCCAGAAGAATATTCCTAAACTCCTGGGCTTCTGCCCTTTCGTTAACGTTTAATTCCCTCTCCTGGTATTGCTCACCGCTATCATCTTCATAGATGTAGGCTTTAAATTCGATCAAATCAATAACGCCAGAGAATGATTCCTCCACCCCGATGGGTAATTGTATGGCCACTGCGTCGCTACCCAGGTTTTTCCTAATCATTTCAATTACCCGGAAAAAGTCCGCCCCCACACGATCCATTTTATTTACATAGGCAATGCGAGGAACTTGGTAGCGATCGGCCTGTCTCCATACGGTCTCTGATTGTGGTTGTACGCCAGCTACCGCGCAAAAAATACCTATAGACCCATCAAGCACTCTTAATGAGCGCTCTACCTCAACGGTAAAGTCCACATGGCCGGGCGTGTCGATGATGTTGACAAAGTAATCCTTCCATTTACAGGCTGTAGCAGCTGAGGTTATAGTTATTCCTCTTTCCTGCTCCTGGCTCATCCAGTCCATTGTAGCGGTACCTTTATCGACTTCACCCATCTTATGAACCCGTCCGGAATAAAACAATATTCTTTCCGTAGTGGTTGTTTTCCCGGCATCAATATGAGCCATAATGCCAATATTTCTAATAGCAGTTAAATCTAAGCCGTCAGCCATTGAATTCCTCTTTTCGACTTACCAGCGGTAATGAGCAAATGCCTTGTTGGCCTCTGCCATTTTATGGGTATCTTCTCTCTTCTTTACGGCAGCTCCGGTATGATTGGCTGCATCCATTATTTCACCAGCCAGGCGCTCGGCCATGGTTTTTTCTCCTCTTTTGCGGGCATAAGCAACCAGCCATCTTATGGCCAGGGTCTGTCTTCTATCTGTGCGCACTTCCACTGGCACCTGGTAATTGGCTCCGCCTACCCGTCTGGCTCTAACCTCTACAATAGGGGTTATGTTTTTCATGGCTTCTTCAAATACTTCCAGGGGCTCCCGGCGGGTCTTCGTCTCCACAATTTCAAAGGCGCCATAACAAATCTTTTCAGCTAAACTTTTTTTTCCATCCCACATAAGCTGGTTAATCAGCTTGGTGAATATCTTGCTGTTGTAGATGGGATCCGGCAAGACATCTCGCTTGGGAACAGGTCCTTTTCTCGGCATTTCGCGCCTCCCTCCTATTTCTTTTTAGGCCTCTTGGTGCCATATTTGGATCTTCCTTGATTGCGCTTCTGAACCCCAGAAGCATCCAGCGTTCCTCTGATGATGTGATATCTTACACCCGGCAAATCCTTGACTCTGCCCCCTCGGATAAGAACCACGGAGTGTTCCTGCAGGTTATGGCCAATGCCTGGAATATAAGCAGTAACTTCTATGCCGTTAGTTAATCGTACCCTGGCTATTTTGCGTAAAGCTGAATTAGGTTTCTTGGGGGTGGTAGTATATACCCGGGTACAAACCCCTCTTTTTTGGGGACAGCTTTTCAAAGCGGGTGCGGTTGACTTCTGCTCACCCTTTTCGCGTCCTTTTCTTACCAGTTGGTTTATGGTCGGCATTTCTGCACCTCCCTTCTACTGCTTGGCTATACTTTGATGATTATAAATAATTTAGCGAAATGCTTCGCATTTCTTTTTATTTCATTATGGGCAGTAATAGAGGAGCCAACTTTACTTCCCCTCACTCAATTTCCATGGGTACTTCTCTCCTTCAGTAATGAAGCACCCTTTAGTGGTCTTTCAAGAGGGCTACCGTTGCTGAGCCCACATCGATCCCACAGGATTTGCCGAGTTTTTCCATAGTCTCCACCATTTCGACTTCCACTTCTTTTCCCTGGCAAAGCCTTTTTATGGCTTCCACAATGTGGGGTTCGGCATCAGCGGCAATAAATACTTTCCTGGCCTCATCCCGGCTAAGTGCTTTCTTAACTTGCTTGCTTCCAATTACCTTGGGATAATCCCTGATCTTTTCCAGTGGCAAAGGCTAACCCTCCTCCTTAAAACAAGCCGCTCACCAGACCAATCCGGCGAATTTGCCACGCACTTAAATATTTTAGCACCTGGTGGGAGCCCCGTCAAATAGTTTCTTGGAGCAGTTTATTCTGAGAGCATCTTCTCGACTTCCACGGGCTCAATGATACCGGTTTCCCGGTAAGCTGAATAACCGGTTCCGGCCGGAATCAATTTGCCAATTATAACATTTTCTTTTAAACCGATTAGATGGTCTACTTTCCCTTTTATAGCCGCTTCGGTTAACACCTTGGTGGTCTCCTGGAAAGAAGCCGCCGAAAGGAAAGAATCCGTATTCAACGATGCCTTGGTTATCCCCAGGAGCATAGGAGAACAGGTAGCCGGCAATCCCCTCGCTTTAATCTCACGATTATTCTCATCTTCAAAGCTGGATATATCGACAAAAGCTCCCGGTAAAAGTGCTGTGTCTCCCGGGTCTTCTATCTTAACCTTTTTGAGCATCTGGCGAATCATTATTTCTATGTGTTTATCACTGATATCAACCCCCTGGGATCGATAAACTTTTTGCACCTCCTGCAAAAGGTATCTCTGAACTTCTTGCATACCCTTGGTCTTCAAAATATCATGTGGGTTCAGGGGGCCCTCGGTCAGGGCATCACCAATTTCAACATAGTCTCCTTCTCCCACCTTCAAACGCGAACCATAATGAACTGGGTAGGTTCCCAGGACTTCTTCTTTTTCCCCCAGTACTTCTACCTCCCGTCGTCCTTTGTTCTCTCCAAATCTCACTTTACCGTTTGCTTCTACCACTACGGCCTGCCCTTTCGGCTTCCGCACCTCGAAAAGCTCTTCCACTCGGGGTAGACCGCGGGTTATATCGTCCCCAGCCACTCCACCGGTATGGAAAGTACGCATGGTAAGCTGGGTACCGGGTTCCCCGATAGACTGTGCTGCCAATATTCCTACGGCTTCACCAATTTCTACATCATAGCCGGTAGCCAGATTGCGCCCATAGCATTTCTTACAAACCCCATGCCGGGTCTTGCAGGTCAAAACGCTTCTTATTTTTACTTTTTCAATGCCGGCCATTTCAATTTCATAACCGGTATCATCATCAATCATCTGGTTTTCCGCCACCAGAACCTCACCAGTATCAGGATGGATGATGCTGTCAACCGATACCCGCCCAATGATTCGCTGGTGCAAGGGTTCAATAAGTTGGGAGCCTTCCATTATCCTTCCTACCCAAATGCCCTCCACCGATTCACAATCATCTTCGCGGACAATTACATCCTGTGATACATCCACCAGACGGCGGGTCAAGTAACCTGAATCAGCTGTACGCAAAGCTGTGTCAGCCAGGCCTTTCCTGGCGCCGTGAGTAGAAATAAAATACTCTAGAACGGTTAAACCTTCACGGAAATTGGCCTTGATAGGAAGGTCAATAATCTTACCGGAAGGATCCGCCATAAGTCCTCGCATTCCAGCCAGTTGGCGAATCTGCTGGAAATTTCCGCGTGCACCGGAGGTAGCCATCATATATACGGGATTGTCTTCCGATAAAGAATTTTTCAAAACCTCGGTTACATCATCAGTAGCCTGGTTCCAGATCTCCACCACCTGGGCATGCCTTTCTTCATCGGTAATTAAGCCTACCTCATAATCACTCTCGATAGACTCTACTTCCTGGTCTGCCTCCTTAAGAATGTCATACTTGGCGGGGGGGGTTTCAAAATCAGTCACGCCCACGGTGATACCGGCCCTGGTACTGAACTCATAGCCCAACCTCTTAAGTCCATCCAACATGTCAGCGGTACGGGCATTGCCTTCCAGACGGTAACATTCGTAGACTATATTGCCCAACTTTTTCTTATCTATTATTTCATTGTAGAATCCTAGACTAGACGGGATAGTATCATTGAAAATAATCCTTCCCACGGAGGTATCCACTATTTCCTCCAGGAAAGTCTGGGCTTCATGGCTTTTCAGTATTTCCCGACCGGTCTTTTGCGGCATATTCATCTTTACACGAATTTTTTCATGTAAATCAATCTGCCCCAGTTGAAATGCCATCCTAGCCTCGTCCGGGCTGCTAAAGCCCCGGGTATTCGTCTTGCTGAAAGCTTCCGCACTGATAAATGTAAGGTAGTATAGGCCTATGACCATGTCCTGAGTTGGAGTCACCACCGGTTTGCCATCTTTGGGGTTCAAAATATTATTACTGGCCAGCATCAATAGCCGGGCTTCGGTCTGGGCCTCAGCGGACAGGGGTACATGTACGGCCATCTGGTCTCCATCAAAGTCAGCATTATAGGCGGTACAAACCAGGGGATGAAGCTGCAGAGCACGTCCTTCCACCAGTACTGGTTCAAAAGCCTGTATGCCCAGGCGATGCAAGGTGGGAGCACGGTTCAACAGTACCGGATGCTCTTTTATGACATCATCCAGGATATCCCACACCTCTTCCCGGCCTCTTTCCACCATCTTCTTGGCACTCTTGATATTAGAGGCGATGGCCTTATCCACCAGTTTTTTCATTACGAAGGGTTTAAAAAGCTCCAGGGCCATTTCCTTGGGCAGCCCGCACTGGTGCATCTTCAGGTTGGGTCCTACCACAATTACGGATCTGCCGGAATAATCCACCCGTTTACCCAGAAGGTTCTGACGAAAACGTCCCTGCTTTCCTTTGAGCATATCACTTAGCGATTTAAGCGGGCGATTGCCTGGTCCGGTAACCGGTCTTCCTCTCCGTCCATTATCTACCAGGGCATCCACCGCTTCCTGCAACATTCTTTTCTCATTACGGACAATAATGTCTGGCGCCCCCAGGTCAAGCAGTCTTTTCAAGCGATTGTTACGGTTTATCACCCGGCGGTACAGGTCATTCAGGTCAGAGGTAGCAAAGCGACCGCCATCCAGTTGTACCATCGGCCTGAGATCTGGAGGAATAACCGGCAAAACATCTAAAATCATCCACACCGGTTCATTACCTGATAGGCGGAAAGACTCTACTACTTCCAAGCGTTTTATAGCCCGGCTCTTTCTTTGTCCGGTAGTAGTAGATATTTCTTCTTTTAACTCCGATGACATTTTATCCAGTTCAACTCCGTAGAGCAAGGATTTTACTGCTTCCGCCCCTATTCCAGCCTTAAAAGCTTCTCCATATCTATCCCGATTCTCCCGGTACTCCCGCTCGTTTAGCAGCTGTTTTTTTAACAGCGGGGTATCACCGGGATCCAGAACAATATAACTTACGAAATATATTACTTTTTCCAGAACCTTGGGAGACATATCCAGGAGCAAACCCATACGACTGGGAATTCCTTTAAGGTACCAGATATGACAAACCGGAGCGGCCAGTTCTATGTGCCCCATCCGCTCTCTTCTTACCTTGGAAGTGGTAACCTCCACACCACAACGATCACAGACTATTCCTTTATGGCGTACCCGCTTGTATTTCCCGCAATGGCACTCCCAATCTTTTACCGGTCCAAAAATCTTCTCACAGAACAGGCCTTCCTTCTCTGGCCTTAGAGTGCGGTAGTTTATGGTTTCCGGTTTCTTAACCTCTCCGCTGCTCCATGATCTGATCTGCTCTGGGGAAGCCAGGGATATTTTGATCCGATCAAAGTTTTCTGACAAATCGTTCTCTCCCTTCAGAAGATAATTTTATGCCCGTCTCCAGCAAGCCAACTAATGATGTCACTGCAACTGCTTGTATAGATATACTCACTCAACTACCATAATAGCGACCCGGCATTCAAGCATTCCCCCAGGCAGTTACTTATTATCTTCCTTTTCAGAATTGGATTTAACTTCCACATCCTGGTCATTATCTGCATTCTTCAAGGGTTGGCTAATCGCCAGCATTCTTCCTACGGGATTATCTGGTAGATCCAAGCCCAACTCCCGGGCTTTTACCTTTTCATTGACTTCGTTCTCATTATCCTTAATCAGTATTTCATGGTCATCTCCAGCCAAAATTCTAACATCAAGAGCCAGGCTCTGGAGCTCCTTTATCAGTACTTTAAAACCTTCAGGTACTCCCGGCTCTGGTATATTTTCCCCTTTGACAATGGATTCATAGGTCTTTAATCGCCCCGCCACATCATCTGATTTAACCGTTAGAATTTCCTGCAAAGTATAAGAAGCACCATAGGCTTCCAGAGCCCAAACCTCCATTTCCCCGAACCTCTGTCCTCCAAATTGGGCTTTTCCTCCCAGCGGTTGCTGGGTAACCAGGGAATAGGGTCCGATAGAACGGGCATGAATCTTGTCATCCACCAGGTGCGCCAGTTTCAACATATATACATAGCCCACAGTTATTTCGTGATCAAATTTCTCTCCGGTTCTCCCATCATAAAGTACGGTTTTCCCGCTTTCCGGCAGGTCTGATTCCCGCAGCTTGGTAAAGATATCTTCTTCGTTGGCCCCGTCAAAAACCGGGGTAGCAATATTGACACCCAGGGCCCTGGCGGCCAAGCCCATATGACACTCCAGGATTTGTCCAATATTCATGCGGGAGGGGACTCCCAGAGGATTGAGTACTATCTCCACCGGGGTTCCGTCTTCCAGGAAAGGCATATCTTCCTCGGGGAGAATACATGATATTACTCCTTTATTACCGTGACGCCCAGCCATTTTATCCCCCTCGGAGATTTTTCTCTTTTGGGCGATATAGACCCTGACCAGTTGATTAACACCAGGAGGAAGCTCATCCCCTTTTTCCCGGGAAAAACGTTTCACCGCTACTACCTTGCCTGCTTCCCCGTGAGGAACACGCAGTGATGAATCGCGGACTTCGCGTGCCTTTTCGCCAAATATAGCCCTTAACAATCTTTCTTCCGGTGTCAGCTCGGTTTCACCCTTGGGGGTGACCTTCCCGACCAAAATATCGTCAGGCCGCACTTCGGCCCCAACTCTAATTACACCCTGCTCATCCAGGTTTTTCAACATATCTTCGGATACATTAGGTATATCACGGGTAATCTCTTCTGAGCCCAGCTTGGTATCCCGGGCTTCACATTCATATTCTTCAATATGAATAGAAGTAAACACATCGTCTTTAACCAATTTCTCGGAAATTAGAATAGCGTCCTCATAGTTATAGCCCTCCCAGGGCATAAAAGCCACCATAACATTACGTCCCAGCGCCAATTCACCCTGGTCTGTACTGGGGCCGTCAGCTATAACCTCATTTGCTTCCACCCTTTCACCCACTTTTACTATCGGCCTCTGATTATAGCAGGTACCCTGGTTGGAGCGCATGAATTTCAAAAGCTCATAATTATCTCGAATCCCATCATCATTTTCTATAGTTATCCGGCTGGCGCTGACTTTTTTTACCGTTCCTGCCTTTTTAGCTATTACTACCGCTCCAGAATCTTGGGCAGCCTTATGTTCCAAACCGGTACCCACAATCGGAGCCTCGGCCTTAATCAAGGGTACAGCCTGCCTTTGCATGTTGGCTCCCATTAAAGCCCGGTTAGCATCATCATTTTCCAGGAATGGTATCAAGGCTGTGGCCACACTGAAAACCTGTTTGGGGGAAACGTCCATGTAATCGACCTTGCTTTTGGGAATCTCCAGGATTTCTTCAAAATAGCGGGCTTCAACCTTTTCATCAATAAAATAACCTTCTTCATCCAGGGGCGCATTGGCCTGGGCCACATAATATTCATCTTCTTCATCGGCCGAGAGATATACGATCTCATTTAAAACCCGCCCTAACTTCTTGTCCACTTTGCGGTACGGGGTTTCAATGAAACCAAAATCATTAACCTGTCCAAAGGTAGCCAGGGATCCAATCAAACCGATATTGGGGCCTTCTGGGGTTTCAATGGGACAAATCCTGCCATAGTGGGAATGATGAACATCGCGAACCTGAAAACCAGCTCTTTCCCGAGTTAGCCCGCCCGGTCCCAGAGCGCTGAGACGGCGCTTGTGGGTTAACTCCGCCAGCGGGTTGGTTTGGTCCATAAATTGGGATAACTGGGAGCTGCCGAAAAATTCTTTTACCGCCGCCGTAATCGGACGAATATTTATTAGAACCTGAGGAGTTAGGGTTTCCACATCATGGATACTCATCCTCTCCCTTACCACACGTTCCATTCTTACCAAGCCAGTTCTAAACTGGTTTTGCAGCAGCTCTCCAATAGAACGGAGTCTCCTGTTGCCCAGGTGATCTATAACATCGGTCTTGCCTTCACCCTTTATCAGTTTCAAAAGGTAACCAATGGTTGCCGTAATATCCTCCAGGGTCAGGTGTCTGTTATCGGCAGGGATATTAAGACCCAGTTTCTTGTTAACCTTATAACGACCTACTGCAGCCATATCATAACGACGTGGGTCAAAAAACAGGTTTTTAATCAATTGCTCGGCTGCGTCTTCGGTAGCCAATTCACCCGGCCTCAACCTGCGATAAAACTCAATCAACGCTTCTTTTTTATTGGTGCTGGTATCTTTATCCATAGTACGAGCAATGGTCTCGTCTCCGTCGTACATTTCGAGGATCACTTCATTGCTCTCATAACCCAGAGCCCGGAGTAAAACAGTCACCGGTATTTTGCGGGTTTTGTCTATTCTGGTGTAAACCAGACCAGCGCTGTCCATCTCCAGTTCAAACCAGGCCCCCCGATTGGGAATAATCGTGGCCCCAAAAAGGGGATGCCCGGCCACATCCATACGTTCATTAAAATATACCCCGGGCGATTTAACCAATTGGCTGACCACGACTCTTTCCGCTCCGTTAATAATAAAAGTTCCTTTTTCCGTCATCAGGGGTAGATCCCCCATATAAACCTCAGATTCCTTGATTTCTCCATTCTCTTTGTCCGTTAGCCTAACTTTGAGTTTCAATGGAGCCTGGTAACTAACATCTCTCTCTTTGCACTCGTTAATGGAATATTTGGGTTCACCCATACCATAATCCAAAAAACCTAACTCCAGGTTTCCAGTAAAGTCAAATATAGGGAAAACCTCCTGCAAAGCATCTCTCAAGCCTTGTTCCAAAAACCAATTATAGGAGTTTTTTTGAATCTGAATAAGGTTGGGTAATTCGACAGGTTCCTTAATGCGGGAATAACTAAGCCTATTGACACGTCCGTATTGTTCAAGATGAGCCATCCAATAATTCACCCCTTTAAAAATTTCCCAAAAGAAGTGAAAAGCAAGGCCTAACCTTAAACCTCGCTTTATTTCCAAGCTAACTATACCATCTATTTAATAAAAATTTCACTTTTACTACAAATGGCAATTATTAATATTATCATACATGCCATATGCAGTCAAGAATAAAATCCAGATTTTTTTGTTATTACCAATCATGATTCCACTGCAAAAAACCCTTTTTGTTGCATAAGGGTTGCATGAATCAATCATCATCTTCATCCAGATTTTCTTCCTGCCCAATGTTCTCCAGAGAATATCTTTCTTGAATAAGATCATTTACCCGTTTCATCCTGCTTATAAACCAGATTATTATTATCAGAAAACCCATTCCAAACAGTACCACAGCCAGCATGAACCCATCCAAAATAGTTGCCGTTAAAAGCTTATGCCCGTCTTCCATGACTACGAGGCGTTTCAATTCCCAGCTAGCAGTCATATCTTTAACTTCATCGGCGGAGTTTTCGCCAATGGCGCCGGGAATCCTAATTCTAAGCTGCCCCTCGTTTAAAGCGGCTACTTCTTGTAGAAAACCGGCCGACTCCTTTTCCAGGAATAATGATGTCCTCTGGAATACTACGTAATTCTTGACCTCTGCCTTTATGGGCAAGCTTTGCGATAGAGCCTGGTAAGCCTGCCAGCTATCTAGCTTGCGCTCTAACTTGTACTCTTTTCCTCCCTCTATTTGCTTCCACTCCTGGGTATCCAAGTTAAGCGGCTGATCCAAAGTCAGGCTTTCATAAATGGAGCCATCATCTCGTAAATCTATTTGCCAGTATACATTAGCCGCCTGAACCGGCTGGGGACAAAACATAATTATAAAGAGGAGACTTAAGATTAATGGAAGAAACTTCTTCATTATCTATCATGCCCCTTCCTTACCCAAAATAAACTTGAACTAAGGTTATAACATATAATTGTTTTGGGCAATAAAAAAAGTGCTGCCTGGCAGCACTTTTTTTGTTCTTTTATTGAACTTCTTGTAAATAAAGCACAAACTTGCCCTACTTTACTATAGAGATGGCCTATTTTACTTCTACACTGCCACCGGCCTCTTCAATCTTGGTTTTGATTTCGTTGGCCTCATCTTTAGTGATTTTTTCTTTTACCGGATTGGGGCATTCATCCACGAGGGTCTTGGCTTCTTTAAGTCCTAATCCGGTAATCTCTCTTACAACCTTAATGACATTAATTTTCTTTTCACCAGATGAAGTGAGTATAACATCAAACTCATATTGCTCTTCTGCGGCTTCTGCAGCGGCACCGGCTGCAGGGGCGGCGGCAACGGCTACGGGGGCGGCGGCACTAACTCCAAATTCTTCCTCCAGGGCCTTTACCAGTTCAGATAACTCCAAAACGGTCAATTGCTTGACGATATCAATAACTTCCTGTACTTTACTCATTATAATTACCTCCCAAATTTAATATAATTATTTATTTGTTCTCTTACTCTCTTGTTACTGAAGATTCTTAACCCGCCTTTTGTTCCCGGATCTGATCCAATACATTTACCAATCCGCCAATATTAGCATTAAGTACATATACCAGGCTGGTAATTGGGGCCTGCATGGTACCAAGCACCTGGGCCAGCAGTGCTTCCCGCGGTGGTAATTCAGACAGGGCTTTTACCCTATCGGATAAAACCATCTGTCCTTCGAGTATAGCGACTTTAACCTCCAGTTTTTTATACTGCTTGATAAAGTCATAAATAACTTTGGTAGGGCCAATGGGATCTTCCTGGCTAAAAAGCACGGCGTTGGGGCCGGCAATATACGGTATTACTTCGGGATTCCCCGTATTTTGCAGGGCAAATTCGGTCAAGGTGTTTTTAAGTACCTTGAATTCTACCCCGGGCAAGCGCAGTTTATTCCTTAAATCGGTAATTTCCTCAACCTTTATCCCCCGATAGTCAGCAAAAACAACCAGCATGGAATCCTGTAGCTTTCCCTCAATTTCTTTCACTATCTTTTGTTTTTCTTCAATTTTGGGCATTCATTTTCACCCCCTCTTAATTAAATCCATTAAAAAACCTCTGCTAGTGACCTGCAGAGGTTAATAGACTGCATTGGATAATACAGTTTTATATCAAATCCCTCGGCAGGTGAACTACTGTTCTTTAAGGCTTCCGCCACCGGCTGTCTATGGTTCCTGTTTTTCACTTTTACTTTATTTGTTGGCCGCCATTAAAACCAGCGGGTTAATTTTTATCCCCGGGCTCATAGTAGAGCATATGGTCACTGAGCGCATATACTGCCCTTTAGCAGCTGCTGGCCGGGCTTTGAGCAAGGCCTCAGCGAAGGCATTCAGGTTTTCATGCAGTTTTTCCGCCTCAAAGGAAATCCTCCCAATGGGTGCATGCACAATAGCGCTTTTGTCCACCCGGTACTCTATCCGACCGGCTTTTAATTCCTTAATAGTACGCTCAATATCAAAAGTTACTGTTCCTGCTTTGGGATTTGGCATCAATCCGCGAGGTCCCAGGATTTTACCTAATTTTCCCACTACCGCCATCATGTCAGGTGTGGCTACCGCCACATCAAAATCAAACCAGCCTCCCTGGATTTTTTCGGCCAGGTCTTCGCCACCGGCATAATCAGCACCCGCCAGTTCAGCCTCTTTAATTTTCTCTCCTTTGGCAAATACCAAAACCTTACGGGTTTTCCCGGTTCCATTGGGTAGACTGACCGTACCTCTTACTTGTTGGTCGGCATGCCGCGGATCCACTCCCAGTCTAATGTGAACCTCTACGGTTTCATCAAATTTGGCCTTGGCTATCTCTTTAACCAGTTCCAGAGCTTCTCTGGGCTCATAAAGTGCAACGCGATCTAATTTTTCACTGGCTTGTTGGTAGTTCTTTCCTCTTTTCATTTCCTTCATCCTCCTTGTGGTAATTCGGCTTCAGGCCTCCCACCATGGTTCTATTTTAGCAATTATGGGGCTTAATCGATTACTTCCAATCCCATACTGCGGGCGGTTCCTTCTATCATTTTTACCGCCGCATCAATGTCGCTGGCATTAAGGTCTTCTTTTTTGGTTTCCGCTATTTCCAGCAACTTGGCCCGGGGAACTTTGCCAATCTTCTTCTTATTTGGTTCGCCAGATCCTTTGTCTACATTGGCGGCCTTTTTAAGTAAATCAGAAGCCGGGGGTGATTTAATCACAAAAGTAAAAGATCGGTCTTCGAATACAGTTATTTCTACCGGTACAATATACCCGGCTTGATTGGCGGTTCGGGCATTGTACTCTTTGCAAAATCCCATTATATTAACCCCGTATTGGCCCAGGGCGGGTCCTACCGGTGGTGCTGGCGTAGCTTTTCCTGCAGCAATCTGTAGTGATATTTTACCCAAGACTTTTCGTGCCATTTCCCTACACCTCCTTTTTTCATAATAAACTTAAATAGCTTATATCTTTTCTATTTGTTCATAATCCAGTTCTACAGGTGTCTCCCTGCCGAACATGGAAATATTGACCCTTATCTTTCCTTTTTCCGGCAATAATTCCCGGACTACTCCCTCAAAATTGGCAAAAGGCCCGGATTTGACCCGGATACTCTCCCCAATTTCAATATCAATAATCATGGTCTTCTTTTCCATCAATCCCATCTGGCGGCGAATCTTGTCTATTTCTTCCTGATGGAGAGGGATGGGCTTGCTTCCACTTCCTACAAAACCAGTTACTCCAGGAGTATGACGTACCACATACCAGGAATCATCATCCATAATCATGTTTACAATGACATATCCAGGAAAAATCCTCTTATTGGTAACCTTGCGCTTGCCATTTTTGTATTCTACTTCCTGTTCCTCGGGAATAATAACCTCAAAAATTTTATCCTGCATATTCATTGATTCAACTCTTTTAGACAGATCAACCTTGATTTTGTTTTCATATCCCGAATAGGTATGTACCACATACCAATCACCCTGATTCCTCATTTCCTCAGCGGGCTCAGCACTCTGCTCTCTTTCAAGAGCTTCCGTGACACCTGCTTGCTGGTCGTTAATTAGAACCACCTCCTTGTCTAAGCAAAGGCTTCAAATAACTTCGCCAATAAAAACGAGAGTCCTGAATCAAATAACCAGATTATTATAGCTACCAGGGTTACAGCAACTAATACCACTCCAGTATAAGCCAGCATCTGCTGTCTATTAGGCCAATGTACCTTTTTAAGCTCACTATATACATTTAAGAAGAATTGTTTTCCACTCTCCCAGCGCAGTTTTAGAGCTGACTCCTTTACTGCCGGGATATTGTTTTTTGCCATCTAATTCACATCCCCGAGCTTACTTGATTTCTTTATGAACTGTATGCGTATTACAAAACCTGCAATATTTTTTCTTCTCGAGTTTTTCGCCTTGCTTTTTCTTGTCTCTGGTAGTCGTATAATTGCGTTGTTTACATTCGCTGCATGCCAGTGTTACTCCAACCCTCACCGCAATGACACCTCCATCCTGTGCGCAAAAATCCTATAATAATCTATCACAAGGCTATTCCTTATGTCAAATAGCCCTTTTTTCTTTATCAGTCAATACAGCAGGGGATCGAAACCCCTGCTGTGCTATCCATAATAGGGTTATGGGATTATTCCCCCTGTTTACTCGTTCAAACTGGTGACCACACCGGCACCTACGGTTCTGCCGCCTTCACGAATGGCGAATCTCAAGCCCTCTTCTGCCGCTATCGGGGTTATTAGCTCTATTGCCATCTGTACATTG
>NZ_JAQVZX010000017.1:0-816 GCF_028707975.1 Syntrophomonas sp. | reverse complement strand
GGTCTGGGTTATGGCTGCTGTCAATGTGGTCTTGCCATGGTCTATGTGACCTATGGTTCCAATGTTAAGATGAGGTTTCGTCCTCTCGTATTTTGCCTTTGCCATCCTTTCTCTCACCTTTCCTTTTAAAAATAAATCCAATAATGGATTCCCCTACAAAGAGTAATACTCATGGGTATCCTAAAGATTTGAGCAGCAAGCTTAATGTGAATGACCCCCAAGAGTGGTTAATGCAGGTTTATTATGATCCTGTCAATATTATAAGACAGTGCATTAAAAATTCAAAACTTTTACTTACTATCTTCCAAGCATATATTAACTCATTTACAATCACCAGGGGTTTTCGTAGCAGAATCGCTAATTAATATTCTACCCAATAAAAAAATAAAATAAAAGGAGTGAATATCACTCCTTAAAAACCTATGGTAGCGGCGAAGGGACTTGAACCCCTGACACTACGGGTATGAACCGTATGCTCTAGCCAACTGAGCTACGCCGCCGGATGGAGCCCTTAACCGGACTTGAACCGGTGACCTCATCCTTACCAAGGATGCGCTCTGCCGACTGAGCTATAAGGGCATAATTAACATTCTTGTACCGGATAGTCTTTTCATGGTCGCTTACATGGTTGCACCCTGCACCCTTCGGGTACTCCTAGTGTTCCATCCTTCGGATGTCACTATTAAGGTTGCGGGCACTACTGATGCGACCTCGGGTAAGTTTTTGCCTGCTTTTAGCAGCGTTCTATATTTTATTTGTTGACATGGCTGTACCCATAGTACTGTCCATGGTCGCTTACATGGTTGCGGGAGCCGG
>NZ_JAQVZX010000078.1 GCF_028707975.1 Syntrophomonas sp. | reverse complement strand
AAAGAAGGATTTGTAATTGTCAGCTTGGGTTGGCTTTTGGCCTCCCTCTTTGGCAGCCTCCCTTACATCTTTACCGGATGCCTGCCTTCATTTGCTGATGCATTTTTTGAGACCGTATCCGGTTTTACGACCACCGGAGCCAGTGTAATAACCAATGTGGAAGCAACCCCCAAAGGCCTTTTATTCTGGAGAAGCCTTACCCAATGGCTGGGAGGCATGGGTATAATCGGGCTTTTCGTGGCCATTATTTCCGGTATGGGAGCCCAAGCCAACCACCTGTTTAAAGCTGAGGTTCCCGGACCCGTTGCCAGTAAAATCAGCCCCCGTGTGCGGGAAACCGCCAAAAAACTCTGGATAACTTATATCATCTTGAGTGTTTGTTGTGCGGTTTTGCTATACCTCTTCGGTATGGATATCTTCGATTCCCTTTGCCACACTTTTGCCACTATGGCTACCGGGGGCTTTTCCACACGCAATGCCAGCGTTGGTTATTATGACAGCCCCCTCATTCAGTGGACCCTTACCCTATTTATGTTCATTGCCGGGGTCAATTTTACCCTGCACTATCTGGGTTTTAAACAACGCAATTTGCAGGTTTACCTAAAAAATCGGGAGTTCCTATTTTATACCGCCATTGTCGTTGTTGCCAGTCTTTTAGTTGTCCTTTCCCTCAGCCTTGGCGGTAGCGAGCTTTCTAGCGAAGGCAAACTGCGGGCAGCTTTTTTTCAGGTGGTTACCATTGTGACCACCACGGGTTATAGCAGTGTTGATTTCGAGCTCTGGCCTAATATGGCCCTGGGTATTATCTTCCTAATGATGTTTGTGGGAGGTTGCGCGGGATCAACCGGTGGAAACATAAAACCGGGCCGCTACCTGATATTGCTGCACCGGTCAATGATCGAAATAAAAAGGATTATCCATCCCAAAGCGGTAATTTCCCTGCGTTTTAACGATAGGATAATAAGTGATAGCCTCTTAATCAATGTCCTGCAGTTTTTCTTTCTCTACATAATGTTTTTGGCCCTGGGAACCATTGGCCTGAGCTGCCTGGACATAGACTTGCTCACCAGCATAACGGCCGCCGCCTCCTGCCTGGGCAATATCGGCCCCGGCCTGGGGCAAGTAGGACCTATGGACAATTACTCCTTTATCGCCGATAGCGGGAAATATCTTCTAAGCCTCCTGATGCTGGTCGGACGCCTGGAAATCTATCCCATGCTTCTCCTCTTCCTCCCCGACTTCTGGCGAGAATAACAGAAAACACAGAAAATAAGGGGGTATTTCTTTTTGTTCTCTTTTTGACCTATAGCGAATTGTTCTTCAGCCGCATGTGGGTGTTATTCACATCAACTACAATTACCTCACGCCCAATCTTCTTAACCGCCTCCCAGGGAACAACCATCTTCTGCCGATCTACCCAAAAGTTCAAGGCGTTGTTGCGATTCGGTAGTATAATGGAAATAATTAGCCCGCTCTCTTCATCAATAAGCAAATCCGAATCCCCTACTGTTCCCATTCTCATCCCATCATATATATTGACCATTTCTTTTCCCACCAGTTCATTAAGCCGCACAAAAGACCCTCCTTTAGACACCGGTATGACCAAATCCTCCCGTCCCTCGCAAGGTTTCGTCCAGGGATTCCAACTCCATCAATTCAGCCTTTTCCACCCGGGAAAAGACCATCTGGGCAATCCTTTCACCCCTTTTTAGAATATAGTCTTTGTCCCCTAGATTTATGACTATCACTTTTAGCTCACCCCGATAGTCGGCATCAATAGTTCCGGGGGCGTTCAAGATGGTTATTCCATGCTTCAAGGCCAATCCACTGCGGGGGCGTATCTGGGCTTCGTATCCTTCCGGAATAGCCAGGGCCAGGCCGGTGGGAACCAGCACAAGCTTAGCTGCGGGTATCATAAGTTCCCCATCTATAGCAGCATAGAGATCCAAGCCAGAGGAACCCGGGGTCATATATCGCGGCAAAGGCAAGTCATGGGAATGCAATCGGGTAAAGAGTACTTTCATCGTTTCCTCCCCTTTTGTTTATCTCCGGGTTTTCTAGCCCCACCATTTACAAAATTCTTTTTCCACCTGGGGAAGGACATCCGCCGGTCCAATGGCCGCCAGGGAAAAAGCCGGCTTTTGCAGTATGCCGGAAGAGAAACCCTGCACCTTCTTGGAATCAACTGCGAGGATTTCGTTGATTACATCTTCTATGGGAATCACCCGGTCATACATCATTAAAGACTTACCCAGGCGGCTCATGCGATTCATTACGCTTTCCAGCCCCAGGTACATGCTGGACTTAATCAATTGCTGGGTTCGTCTTACTTCCCGCTCACTGACCCCTCTACTCACGAAAAACTCCAGTTCATTGTACAGAGCCTCAAAAAAAGTAGCTATCTTATTCGCCCCGGTACCGATATAGAATGAATAAGAGCCGGTATCTGAATAAGTTGAAGGGGAGGAATAAACGGAATAGGCCAATCCCAATTCTTCACGAATTTTTTGGAAAAGGCGGGAACTCATCCCTCCCCCCAGTATACTGTTCATTACATTCTGTACATAACGGTTTTGGTCAAAATAAGATATCCCGGGCACTCCCAGACATATCTGCACTTGCTCGGTTTCCTTTTCTAACAGTCTTACAAAGTTCGAATAAGCCGTGGGGTTGGGGCGAGGCCAATCCACCAAAGCGACCGGTTGCTGAGCTAAAGATCTCTCCACCTGATCCCTTATCAGGTTTTTATCCACATTACCAGCCACAGCTATTACCATATTGGAGGGTACATAGCACTTTTTATAGAAAGCAAATATTTCGTCCCGACTGAAAGCAGATACTGAATCCAGCGTTCCCAGTATAGGGGAGCCCATGGGGTGCCCTTGCCAGAGGTTGCGCGCAAATAAATCATGGATCAAATCATCAGGAGTATCCTCATAAATATTTATTTCCTCGATAATGACCTCTTTCTCCGTGGCGAAATCCCGAGGAGCAAAGTTGGAATTAAAGAGCATATCAAAAATTATCTCCATAGCTGAGGAGATGTTTTCATCCAGGGTTCGGGCATAAACGCAGGTATATTCTTTGGAAGTAAAGGCATTCAGCTGCCCTCCTATCTCTTCGAAACTCTCCGCGATATCACGGGCTGACCTGCTTTCGGTGCCCTTGAAAAGCATATGCTCGATGAAATGGCTGGCTCCTGCTATTTCTTCTTTTTCGTGTCTGGATCCCAGTTTGATATAAACCCCCAGAGCTGCCGATCTCAAATAAGGAATCTCCTCTACTATCAGCCTGGCCTGCTTGTCCAGCAACCATGTATTTATCACTTTCATACCTCCATGTAAAACATATAATCTTATTCTATCCGATTCCAGGACAAAAAAGATACCCGACCAGGTTTTTTCATTGCCGGAGTTAAGGTAATATAAAATCCTTGATTATCCTTTTTAATAAATTACTCCGCCGAGCAACATTATCCCCGCAAAGCAGCGGCATGCTCTCCACCAGCCTTCCCTCAGCATAAACCTCCAGGCTGCCAACTTTTTGTCCCCTGCTCAGCGGAGCTTGCAGTTCATAATTCATCTTTACCCTTTTCTCGATATTGGGGGAGTCCTCTCCTACCCATAGGTAAAGGTTCCGGGCTGGATATATCTTGGCCGGGGTAATTTCACCGTTTAATACCTGCAATTCTTTAAACGGAGTTGCCGCATCAATTATTTTCTGCCGATAGCTATTCTTGAATCCATAATCGAGCAACCGCATGCAATCGCCAGCCCTATCGCTGGATTTTAAAACCACGGCAATTAAGTGGCGCCCATCCCGAACAGCCGAGGCCACCAGACATTTCCCCGCAGCGTTGGCTGTACCGGTTTTAATGCCATTAGCTCCTTTATAGCTGCCTAGCAGCGAATTGGTATTACATATCCTTAATGGCTGGCCATATGAGGGGTGCCTGAATTCGCTTTCCCGGGTAGCCACCAGTTCCTTGATCTGGGGGTGGGATTGAGCATAACGCCCAATCTGCGCCAGATCACAGGATGTACTGTTCTGTTCACCACCCGGAAGACCGGAGGCATTGCTGAAGCGGCTATTAAAGGCTCCAATCACAAAAGCCTTCTTGGACATCAAGTGGGCAAAAAACCCTTCGTCTCCGGCGATATGTTCGGCCAAAACTACGGCTGCATCATTTGAAGAACGGATAAGAGCTACTTTCAACAGTTCACCTACTGCAATCTTCTGCTCCGTCTTCAAGCCAATGCCATATTCGGGGGTACGAGCAGCGTTGCTGCTCACCGTGGCTTCTTCCTCCATTCCAGCATATTCAACGGCCAGGATGGCCGTCATCATCTTTACCGTACTGGCAGCGGGACGAGCTTTATCCCCATTTTGGGAGATTATTACCTGGCCACTCTCACCATCCATCAGGCAATAATAGGGGGAGCTGATATACGGAGCCGCAAATACAGGAGCAGTCATAACGCCCAAACAAAGCAATATGAATAGAGATTGCATGATAATACTGCAAAAAGCCTTTTTCTTGCATGAGGGTTGTAAAAATATGACGAGCGACTTTGCTTTCCTTAAAATGCGCTTCATCAATTACTATTATCTCCTTCTCCTTCACTCCGCTTAATAATTTTGTCGATGCTAAGCATTTTATAACCCTCTTGCTTGATGCTCCCCAGTATTTCAGGAAGGGCTTTAACCGTGGGATCTGTGGGGTGCATCAAGATAATCGCATCGTTGTGTAACTTGCTGACAACTCTTTTTACAATGGTAGCGGAATCGGGACGCTGCCAATCAATCGTATCTATGCTCCACATAATAAGCTCATAGTCCAAAGCTGCCACCACATTCATTAATTGTTGGTTATATTCCCCATAAGGAGGAGCAAAAAACCGGGTTCTTTCCCCTATCATCTTATTGATGATCTCCTCTGCTTTTCTTATTTGCTCACTGGCCTGCTCCGCTGAAAGATTATTAAAATGCAGATGTTTGTAGCCATGGTTCTGAATGCTATGTCCAGCGGCTTTCATTTCTTTTAAAAGCTCCGGATTTTTCTCTGCCCACTTTCCACTGACAAAAAAGGTGACGGTAGCATTATTTTCCTTAAAAGCTTTGAGCATCTGTGGGATACATTCCTCACCCCAATCCACATTGACAGCTATGGCCACCGCTTTCTCTCCGCTGTTGCCCTGGTATACGGGATCAAGCACCCTGGATGCAACACTGCTGTCATCCCCGCGCATAAATGAGAATAGAGCAAAAATACCCAGCAGCAATGAGACCAACAGCATAGCTATTAGTTTTTTTCTGGAAACAAAATAGATTTTCAATTCAATCTCCCTCCCCCATAATATTTACCCAAACCTTTCCCCGGATGATTCCAGCCTTGATGATCAAAGGATTATCTGTGCTATTGGAAAACTTGAGGTCGAGGTCTCCATAGCTTACGGCGGCATCTTTACCCTCTGGCACATAATGAACCGCCCGGGTGTGAAGATGACGCTCAATAATTTTAAGGCCGGCCTTTTCAGCAGCATTAAAAACAGTAGTTGATACCTGGCAAACCCCTCCTCCATAATCCAGTTCGCTGGCCCCCATTAAAAACACCGGTGCCGGCATGTAGCCTCTCTCCGGCGTCCTGGGACCTACTGTTTCGTTAAAAGAAAAATCCTGTCCGGGCCATAGGACGCTATTGTTGACACCACTACAGGCCAGAGAAATATTGTTATAACGCTGGTAAGTCCCCCTGAACCAGGTTTCATAGTATCCCCGGCTCGAGCTTATTCTTTCCAGATCCCGGCAGGAATAGCGCGCGGGAATTGCCCGCATCAGCAGATCCAGCTTCTCACCTTCCCCGGCCTGCAAGGCTTTACTCACACTGCCCTCAATATCAACGATGCAGCCCTCCTGCTCATGAATGACTTCTCCCGTTTCTTTGTCTAAACCCGGTTCTACAGGTAGTTCCTGCTGGCGCAAAGCCATATCTTCAAGCCATAAGCGCAATTCAGCTGGAAGTAAGCCCTCCAGCTTTTCTCCAGCCATAGTAACTCCTGGTTTTACCCCATATATTTTTCGTTCCACCTGGTCAAGCCAGCTAGTAAATAGCGAAATAGTGATAAAAAAGCTAAAGAGAAAAAGAGCCCTGCTGTTCACTTTGATAGTATAGAATCCATTTTTAATAAATTGCTCTCCCTCCCCGCCTTTTTCTACATTAATATTCCCCGGCATTTGCTACTATTCAATTTTGTTGAAAATTATAACCAAGCTCCAGAAATGCAAATAAACCGAGGTTACTCGGTTTACTTGGGATAATTTATGCAGTTTCAACCAGCTTAATCACTTGTTTTTAGCGTTTGCTTTCAATACGGCTTTCCGGGAAAGGTTTACCCGGCCTTGTCGGTCTATTTCACTTACCTTGACCAGTATTTGATCCCCGATGTCAACCACATCTCTGACTTTATTTACTCTTTCCTCTGCCAGCTGGGAAATGTGCACCAGGCCTTCTTTTCCTGATGTACCCAAGACCCCGGGAATGATTTCCACAAAAGCACCAAAATCCATTATGCGTTTGACTGTTCCCATGTATGTCTTACCCACCTCTACTTCAGCAACAATGGATTCCACAAAGAATCGGGCCTTTTTCGCGGCCTCTTCATCGGTAGCCATTATAAAGAGGCTACCGTCATCTTCAATATCTATTTTGCAACCGGTCTCGTCCACAATTTTATGAATGGTCTTGCCGCCAGGGCCTATAACTTCTCTGATTTTATCCGGGTCAATCTGCATCCGGATCATCTGCGGGGCGAAAGGAGACAACTGCTCGTTGGGCTTGTCAATGGCTTCCAGCATCTTCTTTAAAATAAACATCCTGCCCTCACGAGCCTGTTTGAGTGCAGCCTCCACTATTTCCCGGCTAACGCCGGTAATTTTTATGTCCATCTGCAGTGCGGTAACCCCATTTTCGGTTCCAGCAAGTTTGAAATCCATGTCCCCCAGGGCGTCCTCTATACCCTGGATGTCACTCATTATGGCAAAACGCTCCCCTTCTTTGACCAATCCCATAGCAATACCGGATACAGGCGCCTTAATAGGAACACCGGCATGCATCAGCGATAGCGTACTACCGCAAACGCTGCCCATAGAGCTGGAACCATTTGATTCCAGAACTTCAGAAACTACCCTGATAGTATAGGGGAATTCTTCTTCTGACGGAATTACTGCCAGCAAAGCCCGTTCAGCCAGAATCCCATGACCGATTTCCCGTCTCCCCGGTCCGCGCATGGGCTTGGTTTCACCCGTGCTGTAGGGAGGGAAATTATAGTGATGAATATACCTCTTCCGCGCTTCGATTCCTAGCCCGTCAAGTCTTTGTTCTTCACTGATGGCTCCCAGTGTGGTGACCGACAAAACCTGGGTCTGGCCGCGGGTAAAAAGACCAGATCCATGAGGCCGGGGCAGGAAACCAACCTCGCAGCTTACTTGCCGAATTTCATCCATTTTTCTGCCATCTACCCGTTCGCCTTCTTCCAGAGCCATTCTTCGAACCACTGCTTTCATGGTCTTGTCCAATACTTCAGCAATCCTTTTTTCTTCTTCCGGATAGTTCTCAAGAAAATGTTGCAAAACAGATTTCTGAGATGTATCCATCTGGGCTTCCCGCGTCTTCTTATCTGGATTCTTGACCGCTTCTTCAAACAATGGAGTGGCATATTGAACGACAGCCTTTTTTATTTCTTCATCCAAAACCGGTATTTCTACATGCAGTTTGGGCAGGCCTACTTCTCTTATGATCTTTTCCTGAAATTCCACAATTTTCTTAATTTCTTCATGAGCAAAGAAAATGGCATCACGCATAGTCGCCTCTGGAACCTCATTAGCTCCTCCTTCAACCATCATGATAGCCTCTTTGGTTCCCGCTACAGCCAGGTGTAGATCGCTTTTCTGATGTTGCTCCACCGTAGGATTAATTATCAGTTGCCCATCTACCAATCCGACTATTACTGCTGCCACCGGTCCGGCAAAGGGAATATCGGAAATGGAAAGAGCAACAGACGCTCCGGTTATAGCGATAACATCAGGAGCATTGTCTTTCTCCACCGACAGAATGGTAGCAACTACATGTATTTCATTCCGGAAACCTTTAGGAAAAAGTGGCCTGATAGGCCGGTCAATTAAGCGGGCCGAAAGGGTAGCCTGGGCTGTGGCACGGCCTTCTCTTTTAATAAAGCCGCCCGGTATTTTTCCTACGGCGTATTGTTTTTCCTCGTAATCAACCGTTAGAGGGAAAAAGTCAATCCCCTCCCGGGGTTCTTTGGCAGCTGTAGCTGTGACCAGGACAACTGTATCTCCATACCTCATCAGAGCAGCTCCATTAGCTTGCTTGGCAACTTGTCCTAGCTCTACAATTAGTGGTCGCCCAGCTACCTCCATTTGATACTTCTTAACTATCTCGTTTTCCTCCTTTCAAAATAAGATTTTTCGAATTTGTTTGATATTCCTGCAAAAACCCTTTTGCTGCATAATGCTTACATAAGAATATTGTGTGCCACATTTACCAAGCATGAAGCAATTTCACCGGTAAAACAAGCAAGTAAAAGGGTTCGAAGCCATGGACGGTGCATAAGGGATTCATCTTCAGGTAATACTAATGCTCCTGCAACTCTACCAGTGATACTCCCCAGTTTTATTTGGGTAACTAAGGGAGTATCTTTATGCAAGCAAAATCTTATTTATATCTTTTTGCAGTAGAATCAATCTTACTCTTATTATTTACTACAAGAACATTGTTACCTTTTTCCATGGGGCTTAGGAGCCGGCTTTATAGATGCGGCAAATCTGTGGAGTCCATAGGCTTATGCCAGGTCAGGGGATTCCGACTCATTTTTTTCATTGAGGGATTTTAATCGGGTAGGAGGCTACCCATTAATTGAGTAGCCGACCTCCCACAGCACCGTACGTACCGTTCGGTATACGGCGCTTCCAAAGTTTACACATTACTTTGCAGAGTAACATTCCGTAAGACTGAGGT
>NZ_JAQVZX010000077.1 GCF_028707975.1 Syntrophomonas sp. | reverse complement strand
TTATATAATTATAGTTGGAGTGTTTAACTTCAGTACCGCTGGCTTTTTCATAGACTCGAATCTTGTTCAGATTGCTGCTCAAGGTTTTGTCCATACCGTTGCCAAAGTCAAACTGCAAAAGGGTATCACTCGGTGAAAGCTTTGCCTGGTTAAAGCTAAGAACAGTAAGGCCACCAGGAGTTCCGCTGCCTGCTCCCCCACCGCTGCCGTCACCACTGCCACCGCCGCTATTATTGCCATCACCACTACCGCCGCCACCACTGGAGCTTGGCTGCATGATTTTTTGCTCTAATTGGATGTCGTTATAGCCGGCAGCTTTTACTACTATAATATAACTACGGGCCTCGTTGAATACTTCCGCATTAATTGTAATCTTACCTTCACTTATACTGTACTTGGCGTTTGCCGATTGTCCATCAATACTTACATCAGAAATAGCCCCTCTCCAGGCAAGATCATCGCTAAAGGTAATATCAATGGCCTGGCCGATGGTATTATTCATCAAATCGGCGGTTAAAACTGGCGGATTAAGCAGCGTTACAGCTTCTACAATAGTTTGAACTACTGTAGCATCTATGTATCCCGGAGCTTTTACTACAATACTATAATCCCCGCTGGTAAGAAACACATCTGCATCTATACTTAATCTACCTTCCTCAATCCTATATTTACCTCTAATCGAGGAATCATTTACTTTTACATTACTTACCTTGTCTCTCCACAATGAATCATCCACAAAAGTAATATCAATGACATTGCCCCGCAGATTATCACTGCTATCAGCAATTAAGCTTGGAGCCTGAGAGGGTTCTCCTATTTGGATGCTAAAGCTTTCTACTGTTCCACCATCGGTGGATTTTAACTGTTTGGCTGGATCACTACTTTTAACATAGTCGATAATAACATTTTGCGCCCCGCTAGCTTTAGCCGCTAGTTCCAGCTTAATTTTCTCTGGGGTATTGGTTTTTACTACATTAGCAATAACAGCAGTATTACCATCGACCACTACCGTAAACTGCTCCTTCGTTCCGCTCGGGTCTGCCATTACCTTGTCGAAAGTAAGGCTGATATCCCCTTTTCTAGTTATTTCCGGAATAATTTCTGCCACCCAACCACCAGTAGTATCCAACTCTTCCGAAGCGGCTAACGACAGTTGCTCAGACACCTGTACCTGAAAAATAGCGTTCTGGATATCCATAGCCTCTCCCCAAGATACCGGGAAAACAGTAAAGAATAAAGACAAAACAAATAACCAGCCTACTCCCACAACAATTCGCAAATCTTTTAATCCCATCACACGCAATTCCCGTTCCCTCCTTAGCAAAATTCTCTTGCTTAATATATTCATCCATATCTACCGAGAATTCAAGCCCAATTATAACCAGGCGAAATATGTCCCCCGCTTCTTAAACAGCTGGGTCCCTATTAGCAAAACAGGCGGCAGGTTCTAATCCCCCACCTCGTTGCAACGCTGTGTTGAAACTGCTGCGCAGTAGGACTTTCCCAGAAGGCAAACAATTATCCTTTTGAACTCTCGGGCGGGCAGCAGCAGCGGGTGGCGATCGCCCGCGCCCTGGCTATGAATCCGGCTATTATGTGCTTTGATGAACCCACCTCCGCCCTGGACCCGGAACTAACTGGAGAGGTGCTTATGGTCATGAAAGACCTGGCCCTGGAGGATATGACCATGGTAGTGGTTACCCACGAAATCGGCTTTGCCCGTGAGGTGGCCGACCGGGTAATCTTTATGGATGAGGGGGTAATCATGGAAGAAGGCCAGGCTGAAGAAGTCCTTCTGAATCCCCGGCAGGAAAGAACCAGTGCTTTCTTAAGCAAAGTCCTGATGGCTCGTTAAGCGAAATAGCCTGTGAGCCTATTCCTAAACTCCGTTCCTTATAAATTTTTATCTGATGATTGGCTTTTATCGAAGAGAGCTATCCTTTATACTAGAGGATAGCTCTCTTTTTTTCGTAAAAATGAGAAGTAAGGTACTAAGGAATATGAGGGTTAAGCTTATTTCAAGCAACTCTTAGAATTCACGCAGCTGCTAATTCGCTTTTCCTCGCTGCTGCTTGTCTTGTAATCAGCCTGCTTTAGCTGCTTCGTCTTTGGACTAAACACCAGCTAGCAGGTCATGAGGTTTAGGCATTAAAAATATTCAAAGGAGATTTTCGATGGATCGTTCCGCGAGAATGCGTAACCAGCGTATAGGCAAATTACTGTGGAATTTTTCCCTGCCGACTATTGTTGGTATGCTGGTCAGTTCGCTATATAATGTCATAGCCCGGATATTTGTGGGCCGGGGTATAGGGTCTCTGGCCATAGCCGCAACCACGGTGGCCTTTCCCATTATGATTCTGCTTATGGCCGTTTCTCTCCTGATTGGGGTCGGTGCCACCTCTTTGATTTCCCTTAAGCTGGGAGAGCAGAAGAAGGATGAAGCCGAGAAAGTAGCGGGAACTGCCATGACCATGTTAATCCTATTACCAGCAGCCCTGGCGCTGTTGTTTCTGTTGTTTACGGAACCAATACTAATTAGTTTTGGAGCCAGTGCCGCCGTTCTTCCCTATGCCCGCGACTTCACCCAGATCATTATGCTGGGTTCGGTATTCGGCTCTATAAGTATGGGTATGAATAACTTCATCCGGGCGGAAGGTAATCCGGCCATGGCAATGTACACTCAGATACTGGGGGCAGTAGTGAGTGTAGCCTTAAACTATGTTTTTATTTTCATCTTCCATTGGGGGATAAAGGGGTCCGCTCTGGCCACTATATTAGCCCAATTGATTTCAGCCATCTGGGTATTAAGCTATTTTTTCACCGGCAGGAGCCTGGTGAAAATTCACTGGAAAAACCTGAAGCCTGCCTGGCCGGTATTGAGCAGTATTATGGCTATTGGTTTTGCGCCTTTTGCTATGCAGACGGCCGCCTGTATCCAGCAGCTCATATTAAACCATACTTTGATGTTTTATGGCGGCGATCTGGCCCTGGCCGCTATCGGTATTGTAATGAGCATATCTATGCTGCTGGTTATGCCGGTACTGGGCTTGGGCCAGGGGGCGCAACCAATTATCGGCTATAATTATGGAGCCCATCAATACCAACGGGTGCGAGAAACTTGGAAAACTGCGGTTTTGGCCGGTACGGGTATAGCGGTAGCGGGATATCTGGCTCTTCATATCTGGCCACTGCAATTAGTAGGCCTATTTAGCAAGGGAGATACCGCCCTTACCACCATGACGGTTCATGCTATGTTAACTTTCTTTGCCCTGTTGCCGGTGGTGGGGTTTCAGGTAGTGAGTTCCATGTATTTTCAAGCTGTGGGCAAAGCCAGGCAGGCCGCAGTTCTCAGCCTGTCACGGCAGTTCTTGATTTTTATTCCCCTGCTCCTGATTTTACCGCGTTTTTGGGGTATTGATGGGGTGTGGAGAACTGCTCCTATTGCTGATGGCCTGTCAGTAGCATTAACCGCTGGCTTTATCCTTTTTGAAATGAAGAAACTGCGGCAGGAGGAAGCCCAAGAGCCTAGAAAAGGAGGCAGCGGAACTACTCCGTCTGGAACTTTTAAAAACCTGGCTTGAACCCGATCGCCATAATATCTCAATGGAAACCGGTCTTGCAACATTTTTTTGTGGAGCAAGACTAGTACCACCCTCAAAGAAGAGATAGACCGCTTTTTGACGGAAGTTCTGCCGGTCTTAATTGGCATACTGGGCGGCGCTGACAGGCCCGGTCTTCCGCATCCCCTGTATTCTTATCTATAGTATTTTGTACGTTTTTTCTTTTGTCGGAATAAATTTTGCTTTACATTGGCGGTTAGTACTTTTTGCGTTTCCGGTGATGTCTCCTGCGGCTCGGCTGTTTCATTGGTCTGGGCTTCCTCTAATGTCGTCTCTTGTATGGCGGAATCTTCTGGCTCGCTGGCCTCTGTTGTTTCGGGTTGATCGGATATTTCGAAATTTTCCAGCGACTCCGGTTTAGCCTCCGTTTCAGTCTCATCAGGTTCAGTTTCATCAGGTGTTGTCGATGTTTCCCCTATCCCTGTTGTTTCCAGCACCTTTGCTGTTTTCGGTATCCCTTCAGTTTTCGGCTCTTCTTCTATTTCCAGTATCTCTGCTGTTTCCGTGGTTTCCGCTGTTTCTCTTCTCTGAAGTTCTTCTAGGGGTTCTTTTTCTTCTATGCTTTGCGCTGATTCATTTTCCACTGTTGGGGATTCTTCTAGTAGTTCTTGTGCTTTTTCTATGGTTCTCTCGTAAGGAATTGAACTAAGATGTGATTTTACCGTAATATAAGAATTGCTGCAGAAGGGACAAACTTTGTCATTTGATAAGGAAGTAGTGAATTTGCTCCACTCTTTACAGGATTGGCATAACAACCAATATGCCATAAATATTGACTCCTTTCCTTAAAAGATTCTAAATGAAAATCAATTATTATTTCTATAATATTTATGGCAGTAAAAATATAATATTACCACTATTTATGCAAAAGAATGTAGAAAAAGAAGAAGCCCCTCATTTCCCCTTCAGCAAAATTCAGAAGATTCTGGCTTAAATGGTTTGAGTTCATTGACTATTATTATTAAAAGAAAACATAACAGGTCGGGTGAGCCGTTATGCTTGCCGACCTGTTGTAAAATATATAACGAGGTGAAATATGTCCCCCGCTGCTTTAAGCGGCCAAAGTTCCTATTAACAAAACAGGCGGTGGGTTCTAATCCCCCGCCTCGTTGCAGCGCTGTGTTGAAACTGCTTAAGCAATTTCTCCCGATGCTTAAAAAAATAATATAAGGGGGTCAGATTAATAAGGGTTGATAGGATAGTTACCCCACCCGGGAATCATTTAGACTATTTTGTTGCTTCTTACCCAAATACGCATTTTTTCAGCTTCCTTAATGAGTTCATCCCGCAGGTCGGGGTGAGCGAGGTTAATAAGCGCTTCGGCCCGCTGCCAGGTAGACTTGGCTTTGAGCATGGTAATACCATATTCAGTGACTACATAGAAATTTATACTTCGGGGTACAGTTACAACGGCTCCCGGGGTTAGCGTGGGCCGGATTCGGGACTGCAGATTGCCTTCTTTGTCGGTAAAGGTTGAGGTCAGGCAGATCAGGCCTTTGCCTCCCTTAGAATAGTAGGAACCGATGATGAAGTCCAACTGTCCGCCGGTTCCGGAGATATGCCGGGTTCCCGATGATTCTGAAGCCACTTGTCCATAAAGGTCTAGCTCAATAGCATTATTGATGCCGAGAACTTTGTCATTGCGGCCAATAATAAAGGGGTCATTGGTATAGTCTACGGGATAGATGGCACATGCCGGGTTTCCATCCAGGAAGTTATACAGTTTGTTGGTACCCATGGCAAAAGTGTAGGCCATCTTGCATTTGTCCAGTTGTTTGCGGCGACCGGTAATACGGCCGGCTTCATACATATCGACAAAGGAGTCTACCAACATTTCTGTGTGTACCCCCAGATCCTTCAAATCGGATTGGGCTATCATGGCTCCTACTGCATTGGGCATGGCGCCTATTCCCAACTGCAGGCAGGCTCCGTCTTCGATTTCTTCCAGGACTATGGAAGCTATTTTCTTGTCAGTATCTGATATGGGGAGTTCCGGAAGCTGGATCATAGGCTGGTTGTCCCCTTCGACGATGTAGTCAACTTCAGATATGTGAATCGACTCCCGGCAGCCGCCCAGGCAGATGGGAACGGATTCATTTACTTCCACTATAACGGTCCGAGCGGTATCGCAGAACAGTGGGGTTAAAGAGAGCGAGGTACCTAAATTGAAAAAACCGTGTTTATCCATGGGGGCAACCTTGATCAGGGCCACATCGGCTGCCACATAATCGCGCTCATAAAAACTGGGGCCTTCATGATAGGTCAAAGGCACATAGTTGCACAAATCTTTGTCATGCAGTTTGCGGCTGGCGGCACTCATATGATAGTCATTATATATGAAGTGTTTTCTCTCCGGGTCAGCCAGTACCGTTTTGGGCGGAAAGGGGCAGGTGGTGGTGCGGATATTGACATTCTCTAATTCATCTACCCGCTGGGCCAATGCGACGTCCAGGTAGCTGGAATTCATGACAAATTCTCCATACTGCACCAGGTCACCTGATTTAACTACTTTCATGGCTTGTTCGACGGGTAGCAGTTTGCGTTTATATTCCATGCTGTAATCCATTTAGGGTAATTCCTCCTTACTGGCATATATAACTTTAAAAGCGTAGGTGATGGCGGTGCAAACCATCACCTACAAGGGAAATATTAAAATAAAGCTATTAGATTTCGCGGGTCCACAAAGAGGCCATGGCCGGTCCGGTTCCTACGCAGGTAGAAGCCCCGCCTTTGCTAAGGCCGAGTCTTTCCAGTTCGTAGTATAAAGAAACCACGATACGCAGTCCGGTTGAACCAATAGGATGTCCCAAAGCAATACCTGATCCATTGTGATTTACTTTATCCATGGAGAGGTCCATGCCATATTTTTCTTTCAGGCGGATTTTGCAGCCTATGAACTGAGGTGCAAACGCCTCATGCAGTTCCCAGTAATCAACATCATCGAATTTCCAACCAGCTTGTTCGAGTGCTGCCGGAATTGCTTCCGCAGGTCCGATTCCCATAACCTGTGGATCAACACCAACACCAATCGAAGCGACCAGTTTCATAAGCGGTTTTATTCCCAGTTCCGCAGCTTTTTGTTTGGACATGATAACAGCGGCGGAGGCACCGTCATTGATGCCGGATGCATTGGCAGCGGTTACTACACCCCCATCTTTTTTAAATGCTGGTTTAAGCCTGCCCACGCCTTCCATGCTGCAGTCACGAATAGGATGTTCATCTGTTTCAATAATTGTTACACCTTTTTTAGTTTTAATTTCAACCGGAACGATTTCCCGCTTAAAAGTGCCATTATCAGTTGCATTTATGGCATTGGTATGGCTTCTGACCGCTAACTCGTCACACTGTTCGCGAGTAATGTTATACAAAACTGCGACGTTTTCTGCGGTCATTCCCATGTGTCCCGGAACCAATGAATCAAACAAGGCATCGTGGGTTAACGAATCAATCTGTTTGCTATCGCCCATTCTGGCGCCAGTTCTGGCACTGGGAACCATATAAGGCGCCTGGGTCATGTTTTCCACACCGACAATCAGCGCGATATCTGTTACTCCCAGCATAATGTTGCGACTGGCAATTTCCAACGCCCTCATGCTAGAGGTACAATTCTGATTTACAACACAGGCATTACTACGCTCAGGAAGCCCGCAGGCCAAACCAACAATACGTGCGGGCAGAGATTTCTGCAAGCCCTGGTATACCTGCCCCATTACAATTTCGTCAATAATCTCAGCTGGAATTCCTGCTCTCTTGATGGCTTCCTTACCTGCTGTTACTGCCAAATCCTTGGCCGGCACATCTTTAAATTGGCCCAGAAACTTACCTATCGGCGTTCTACAAGCACTTACCATTACAACCTCATTCAATCCCATAATTTAATACCTCCAATTATTTTTCTCAATAGTTATTTATCTTGAAATACCGATTTACTTTTCTTTGGAAATTTATTAATAGTTATAAAAACCTTTCTTGGTCTTCATCCCCAACCAACCAGCACGAACATACTGTTTTAGCAAACCGGAAGGACGATACTTGGGGTCTCCGGTTTCGTTATATAAGGTATTCATAACTGCCAGGCTTATATCAGCACCTACCAAATCACAGAGAGTAAGCGGTCCCATGGGCCATCCGGCGCCAAATTTCATAGCTGTATCAATGTCTTCCGCAGTAGCCAGTCCCTCATAAAGGATGGCACAACCTTCATTAATTGCCGGTACCAGGATACGGTTAACTACAAACCCGGGTCCTTCTTTAACTTTTACCGGTTTTTTCCCAATCTCAATAGACAGGTCAACCACAGTTTGCACGGTTTCTTCCGAGGTCTGCAACGCAGGAATAACCTCGACCAATTGCATAACATTGGCCGGGTTGAAAAAATGCATTCCCACAACCTTATCCGGTCTTTTGGTAATAGCCGCTATTTCCGTAATGGAAAGGGAGGAAGTATTAGTAGCGATTATAACTTCAGGAGCCAGCAAAGCATCTAATTTGGTGTAAACATCTTTTTTGACGTCCATGTTTTCAAATACGCCTTCAACTATAAAATCAACATCTTTCAGGTCTTCGAATTTGTCTGTTCCCAAAATATTACCCACTACAGCATCCTTTGTGCCGGGAGCAGCTTTCCCTTTTTCTTCTGCTCTGGCCAGACTCTTCCCAATGGAGCTTATAGCTCTATCAGCAAACTCTTTTTTAATATCATAAAGTACGACTTTCTTGCCTGCAGAAGCAAGAGCCCAGGCTATACCCTGTCCCATTGTACCAGCACCGAGCATTCCAATTTTGTTAATAGCCATTAAGATAGTACCTCCTCATCGAATAAACTAAAGAAACCTTAAAAATTGCTCACCTCCCTTGGTAAATAATCCCAGATGTCTAAATAAAGCTCTAAAATAAATAACTATAGTTGCAAAAAAAATAGTCTGAATCTATCTCATCAGACTATTAAGCAAAAAGCGTGCCAACTTTCTTATGAATCATAAACCATCCGGTATTTAGGCGTTTTGTCCAGTTCCACCCTCCACTCATTATTTCTCGGTTGTCTTATATTGCAACTGCAGGTATAGAATCTTTATTAAGCAATCGTATTGTTTTGCGCCTTTGGAAACTCGTATGGATTACCAACCATGCGACCGTTTTTACAACCCTTCATAATATATATGTATATAAATTTGCGCAGGTTGTAAAAAATCATCGGCCACCTTAAAAGCTTGATTGTTGTGATTTTTTACTCAAGATACTTCTGAAACAAAAATAACCTTCTGCTATTTGGATAAGTTGAGGGCAGAGTCAACACCGCTGGCTCTGCCCTTATAAATACCTTATAAACCTTGCCTTCGTTAGATTAGTTGTGCTTGAACAGTAAGCCAATGAAGGGAAAAACCTTAACTCCTCACTCCTCACTCCTCACTCCTC
>NZ_JAQVZX010000016.1 GCF_028707975.1 Syntrophomonas sp. | reverse complement strand
CTGGCTTTCTCTTATTACTTTTTATGGCAATTTTTTATTCTGACTTTTTCCGGTAAGCAGAAGGGGAAAGTCCGGTTTTATTTTTAAATACTCGGGCGGAATGGCCGTTATAGTCCATGTTGCAGGCAGCAAAGGCTTGGGCGATGGAAAGGTTGGTATCCAGCAGCTTCTCCTTCAATTTACTGATTTTATAATTAGTATAATACTCATGAGGCGTTACACCGGTATGCTTCTTGAACAGCTTTGCGAAATGAGCTTTGCTGAGGCATGCCGCCTTTGCTGTTTCGCTTAGGTCAAAAGGCTCCTGCCAATGGGTTTCTATGTATTCTTTGGCCAGGGCAATTTCTTCTTTCCCCCGGTATATTTTTTTAAAGATAAAAACAGCGGCAAAGCATTCTATCACACCATCAGCGTTTACCAAAGGAAAACATGTAATGTCTGAGCTTATAGTTTGTATATCCCTGTCTTCCACATTAAAATAACGAATCATGTCCTGATAGGGCGCATTGAAATCGGTGAGATATATGGTTTTGCCCGTCAATACCTGCCTGACCCGGTCCATAACGCCAAGATCACGCACGATGGGGTCCTCAAAAACATTGTATCTGCCCACATGGGATTCCACGCTTTTTATGCCTATCATCTCCAGCGTCGCTTTGTTAATCATCCTCGCCGTCCCGTCAAGGGAAAAAATCTGAATCGGATAGGGGAAGAACTCGATTACTTTCGCAAGCAGTTCCTGTTCCTTAAAAAGGGACTGGAAGGATTTTGCCAAGCTCCTTTGCGCATCATCAACCTGATCTTTCATGGATTATCCTCCGCTTCTTTTTGACTTGACAATTTCCGGTAAGCGGAAGGGGAAACACCGGTTTTGTCTTTAAACACTCGGGCGGAATGGCCGCTATAGTCCATATTGCAGGCGTCAAAAGCCTGGACGATGGTAAGGTTGGCATCCAGCAGCTTCTCCTTCACTTTGCTGATTTTATAATTGGTATAATACTCATGAGGGGTTACGCCGGTATGCTTCTTGAACAGCTTTGTGAAATGGGCTTTGCTGAGGCAGGCCGCCTTTGCCGTTTCGTTCAAGTCAAACCTTTCCAGCCAGTGGGTTTCTATGTATTCTTTTGCCTTTTCAATTTCATCCTTGCCGCGATAAACCCTCCTGTTGATCAAAAATGCCGCGACATAGATCACCCGTTTTTCGTCATCCAGAATAGGGAAAACCGTAATATCCTGATATACGGCCTCCACATCGAAATCCTTTATGCCATACCGCTCCGCAATATCTTCCAAAGGCACTTTGACATCCGGGAAAAAGACCGTTTCTCCCTGAAAAGCCCGCTTTACCACTGGGAGCTGGCCCGAGGCGACAATGTAAGGATCTTTGAATATATTGTACTTCCCGACAACCATGTCCGGGCTGATAGTATGATATTCAGCCAGCATAGCCTTATTTACCAGCACCGTGGTTCCGTCCGGAGCGTAAATCTGAATCGGGTAGGGGAAGCACTCGATCACTTTGGCAAGCAAATCTTCCTTTCCAAAGAGCGATTGGAAGGACTCTATAATATTGTTTTGCATGTCTTTCATACTACTTCCCATCTTTTAGTCCCTTTTTATACCTGCCATCTTCAGGCTTTTCCGCGTCCTTAGGGAGCAGCCACATATTGCCCATTTTCTCTGCCCCCTCAATCCGTCCATCTGCACAGTACAGTGTTACCATCCGGCTTCCGATACCCCATTTTTCTCCTGCTTCTTTCACAGTCATATAATTCAGCATGGTATCCCCCATATTGTTTTTTTTATTGTACTACAGATTTCAGTATATTTCCATGTTTAGAAATATACTGAGGCCGGAAATGCCTGAACGCTCTGAACACTTTTAAGCACAACCCGCAATATTGCCGATTTTCTGCGCGTCATTGATACGGTCAGTTGCGTAGCGGTACTGTCCGGCTTGTGATGTCCTTTTTTCCTCAGCTTCCCTTACTGATGTAAGTCATTCTGGTCATCGCAATTTAAAACGGCGAGGTGGCGCTGCTTGAACCTGCCGCTCATCTTATCATATACGCCAGAAAAAAGGACGCGGAATTATCGCCTTTTTTCAGATAGCGCCTCTCGGTTATTTTGAATTGTCAGGGGTCACACCATCCTTTGACCGGCTTCGGGCTGCGTGTACTCCAGCTCCATCTCCCGGTCGTTGCGACGGATGATGCCATAGGCTGTTGTATAGAGATTGGTTTCCTGCATCAGCTTGAAGTCCAGACGGGAGAAGTGAATGAGCTTGAGTTCCGGAGCATCCTTGGGAATCTGATAGCGGTCCAGGAATTTCTGCATCGCGTAGTCCTCCACGGAGGACAGCTCCAGATAAAAATCATAGCAGTCGAGGTTTTGGGTCAGGTTAAGCGCCTGATCGATATCCGCACAGCAAGCGGTTTCGAGGGCGGCTTTAAACTTCGGCAGCTCATTCCATGTTAGCCTAATTCTGGCTTGGTTATTTGATAAATCGGGGTCAGTGGTGTTGGTTACCATCGCAATCCCTGCCCAGTGTCCTGAAAAGCCTTCAGCCTGTGGCTATCATTTTATCCCAACCAGAATTCGTACTAAGATATTTTATCTGATCGGCTGGAACTGGCTCAAATATCGGTTGCGTATCGGCAAAAGCTGGTTGTACCATACATACAAGTAACGCCATTATAATAACCAAAATACTTTTTTTACGCATTGTAAGACCTCCTTTTAAATTTTCATAAAAATAACAGCCTATCTGTTTTGATAAGCCGTTATGTTAGAATTATATTGGTTGTTGGTGAAGACCCTCGATTCCTGGTGTAATACTGGGAGAGGGGGTGATAGGATTGAACACAGTAGAAATACTGCTGCTTCTCTCTTTAATCGTCTCGATTATCGCAGTAACGAAGAAAGACTGATGATCCGCATCAGCCTTTCCGAATAGAACCTCTATAACATATTCGCCCCAGGAATTGTAATACTCTTCCCGATGGCCTGGGAGGTTTTCAAGTGACCGCTTGAGAACCTCTCATTTATATTATATACATTATTTCAGAAAAAACCACCGGGTTTAAGATTATTAAACTTATTGAATTCCATCTGCCGTTCTTATATCAAAGAAATGTACCGTATGCCAACCCCATTCTTTTTGCATTGAGCTTCCACCATAAAAAGCGATGGCTTCGACATCCTTTTCGGTGATACTGTACCCAACGGTCATTGTCAATGACTTATAGAAAGATTATTAACTGTTATACTGGTAAAACCAATTTTAATACTTACAGGAGTATTGATCAATTCATAAAGCTCATCACCAATAGCGATGTATCTAAAGGTGCTACCTACCGGACTAATCGGGGTAACTGGAGTAATTGGAGTAATCGGAGTAACTGCTGGGGAGCTCCCGTTTAAGAATGCTGCATAAAAATATAAATCTTGTTATATGATGCACCCATTTTTCAACGATGCTTGTGCCTGCGGGTACAAAATGCTTAGATGGGTTTAGATGACAGATACTTTAACATAATAAGAGCGTTGCCGCGGACCATCAAATTCGCAGAAATAGATTCCCTGCCAGGTTCCCAGCAACAAGCGGCCAGCAGTTACCGGTATAATTTGCGATATATCTATGGTGCTGGCTTTCAAATGGGCTGCGGAATCACTACGGCATTAGCAAAAACTTATTATGAATAACAGTCGCGTCACCTGACCTTTATAGTATAATATTTACAGGAATTATGAATATTTATTTTATGACCTTTCACGCTATACCGATGATGAGATAAAAGGTGAAGCAATAAATAGAATAGCAACGACTATAATGAGAGATATATTCACGAAAGACAACAACGGCTTGCTGGGTTCCGTCTTTAGAGCAGTAAGCTATCTGCTGGAATTAGATGATAAACAGACAGGAATAGAATACTTTGAAACCCTGATGAGGTATATATTCAGCGCCAGAACCGATTTGACCAGGGCGGATTTCAATGAAGTGGTTAAGAAAATTGAGACTACCTATCCGGAAGGGAGTGAAGCGGTGATGACTTTAGCGGAAATATTCAGAGAAGAAGGAAAAGAAGCAGGAAGAGAAGAAGGAATGGAAACAGGAGAAGCAAAAGCTCTTGCCAGAACTGCGATAAAGTTACTGACTAAAAAATTCGGATTGTTACCAGAGGAATTTAAGGCGGGGATATCAAAATTAGACCCCCCCACTTTGGATGTTATGATTGATGGCATTTTGGATTACGAAAGCCTGGAAGAGGTAAAAAGGTATCTTCAGTAACCACAATAACTCCGTAAATAAGTCCGGGGGCAGTCCCCGGACAGTACCATCCCTTCCCTTACTCCTTCTTGCTCGATCACATTCTGAACCTGAGCAGTTATATCAATCATTTGCTCGTGCTGCCCTGTAGCTAGCTTAAGCTGATGCAGCATATGCAGCCCTCCTCTCATTTTCTTAAGATGATGCCAGTTAGAAATTGCTTCCTAACTCTACCAGTTTAGCAAAAAGCCGGTCATTTGAAAACCTGAACATAATTGCATATTGTATAAAGTATTTTATAAAAAATTCAATATTTTTTATAGCTACAATCGCTGAGTTTATGTAGAATATAACTATTGTAACTCCATTGATCCATGGCTAATTACAGGGAGATGAACAGCTCAATAAATTAAGGAGGGGTATCTTGTGGTAGGGAGTCTAACAAGCGAGGATAAGGGCGATTTTGAACACTTCATGCTTAAAGAGATTTTCGATGGGCCGGAAGCATTACGACAAACTTTAAGAGGTAAAATAAGGGATAATAAAATCGTTTTTAGTGAGCTTAAACTTGAAGTCCAGGCTATTAACAAAATATTTATTGCCGGATGTGGCACCGCTTATCATGCCGGGCTGGTAGGCCGCAAAGCTATTGAAGAACTGGCCGGCATTCCGGTGGAAATCGACCTGGCTTCTGAATTTGCTTATCGCACGGCATTATGGCAGGCAGGTGACCTGCTTATAGTTATTAGCCAGTCCGGCGAAACCGCCGATACCCTGGCGGCCCTCTACAAGGCAAGAAAAGCGGGAATTCCTATTCTGGCCATAGTAAATGTCCCTGATAGTACCATAGCTCGTTTAGCCGATATGGTTATTTACACTCAGGCAGGACCAGAAATCTCCATAGCCTCAACCAAAGTTTATTTGACTCAGTTACTGGTTCTATACCTGCTAGCTTTATATTTTGCCCAGGAAAAAAATGCGCTGCCGCCAGAAGAGCTTATGGCCTGTATTAATGCCATTGCCACAATTGACCAGTATGTAGAAAAAGCCCTGACCCAACAACCCCGCATAAAGGAAATAGCCAGTCATTACTACCATGCCAATAATGCTTTTTTCCTGGGCCGGGGCTACGATTATCCAGTTGCTATGGAAGGGGCCTTGAAGCTTAAAGAAACCTCTTATGTACACGCTGAAGCTTATGCTGCCGGAGAACTAAAGCATGGTCCCATTGCTTTGCTCAATGGAGATGTTCTGGTAATGGCTCTGCTTAGCCAGGATGCTCTGCTTGAAAAGACTCTGCCCAATATCAATGAAATAAAATCCCGGGGAGCTACAATTATTGTTGTTTGCAAGGAGAGTTTGCAGGAACATTGCCAGGAGTATGAAAACAGAATTGTCATTCCTGACACTAATCCCTTGCTAGCCCCCTTGGTGGCGGTGATTCCTTTACAGCTATTCGCTTACTATATGGCTATCTTCCGTGGTACCGAGGTGGATAATCCCCGTCATCTTACCAAAGCGGTTACGGTGGAATAAGGGGCGGGTCTATATCAATGCTTATTCTCCCTCTCGAGGCAAACTATAGTTGTTGGTATATAAAAATTATTGTAGTATGGTAGTTTTGCTCTGGCAATCTTCATTGTGAATAAAATGGCAGGACGGTAGGATAGTAGAATAAGGTTGAAACCGTGCTAAAAAGCACACCCTTCCGGGTGTGCTTTTTATTTTGTTCGCATAAATAATATGCACATCCATACTTCACCAACGCTCGCTTTGTATATTAAGAATAACAGTCGCGCCACCTGACCTTTATAGTATAATATTTACAGGAAGGCAGGTGATGAAATGAAAATCCACAATCCCCATGATAGATTCTTCAAAGACGATAGAGAGTCTCCCAGAGAAGGAGCGTGCGGCCACGGAGGCTATGCTGGAAGTTTTTTCCGTTTATGCCTGTCCTGTGTTTGGTATTTCCGGGTCTGGAGGCGGCCTTTTGAAGACAAATCGGATTTGCATTATACTTAAGCTGAGGTGGTGTTAATGCAAGATTGGAATAAACAAAAAACCGTAGGCAGACATAAACCTGCAGTGGCCAATCCCTTTTCACCTGAATGGGTATATTCTTTTACGAAAGAGTATCCACTGATAGTACGAAAACTCGTAGCCGTATGCGAAAAGTTTAGTTTTTCTCCCAGTAAATGATAAAGTGATTCATCAAATGTTCGAAAGGCACTTAAGGCTTTAAATGCCATGCTCGTATCTTGATCGGTATATCTTAAAAATCTATGTATTGCCTGGGTTAGTATCTTTTGGCTCCTCTTTTCGAAGGGATAATCATTTGAATCAAACGCTATCCCTCGCCTAATCTTTGCTAATTCCGCATCAGCACAAAGGCCCAGTAAAAAAGGATGAACCAATCCGTGTTCTTCAATATTTGATACTATTGCTTCCCGACGTTCTCCATCCTCTATTCCCGCTTTTTCAAGATATGTTAGCGCATCGCCACTACTCAAGAAATCAACTGCATATAGATCTATATATTCTTCCGGTATTTCCCAATAGTCGTTAACATTACTCCAGTTAGGTGGTTCGCGTCCCGCAACCACTACGACTATTCCATTTTTTAGCTCAAGGTTAGTAAGGAATCTACGCAGCCATATATCAATCATTTCATAATTATGATTAGATGTTATTTTCCCTTCGAAACCCCAAAGGGCTTCATAAGTATCAAAGAACATCACCAGTCTCTGAGGTGTTTTAACCTTGCTCATTGAGGCATTTATATCCCGAGCCAGGTATTCAGGTAGATAACCAAGTAGTTCGTTTTCTCCAAATTTTTGTATGTCCTTAATAACTTTATCATTAATTTTTCTCTTTTTAATGTATTCCCCCCATGCAGGTCCGACCACCTTACCAATCTGTTTTATGATGCCTTTTGCAGGTATGCCGAGAAACTCAAACACTATATCAATAATGCCAAAAACACGATCAATGTTTGTATTCGCAAATAAAGATTTAATAGTATTTTTATCAAGGTGTCGAAATTTCTTAAAATAAAATATTATTGCATAATCAAAAATGAAAAAATCAAACCCTTTATCTCCCAAATCGCGGTGGATTTTCATTAGGACATCTATTGGTTCTTTAAAATTCCAGTACCCGTCCCATGAAGAATCAAAATCCACCAGAACACAAGGAATATCATCAGCATCTTCCGCCTCCTGAAGATGAAGTAGAAATTTATTATCTTCTGCCTCCTCGTATCCTTATTTACTTAAAATACAACTGCTAATTTTACAACATTCCTACTTTAAGGATTTGAAGTGTGAAAGGTAAAAATTTCGTAAAATGATAAAATTAAGAATTTAACATTTTTTCATAAATAGCATTAAAAATAATATTACACTTATTCAATACTTCTTTAGGTGCCTTTTCTATAAAATCATACTGTCTTTCACTTAAATCGAGTACTTTAATTTGATCCATCAAAATATCACCTTTAGTTTGAATATTATATTTATCTAAATTAACTCTAGTAAAAAAAGTGCTAATTGAATTTGTTATTGGAATTACTGTTACTATACCATTTAATTCTTTTTGTTTAACAGGATCTGATATTACAAGTCCAGGTCTATAACCTCTTTGTTCATGTCCCTTAGATGGTGAAAAATTGATTTTTATTATATCTCCAAACTCTAAATTATTGAAATTATTTTTATCTAATTTAATCATAGTTTTTACCAAACTTCTTTCCCAATAGGATTACCCCAGTCAATGTCTATTTTTGGATTTAATTTTTCTCCTTTAGATTGTTCAGCTAAAAGCTCAAATTTTGTTTTTTCTTGTTTCTTCCTTAGTGTTAACTTTTCCCCTTCTATATCAATATCGAAACTTATGTTTTCAAAATTGTTACTATCAATATTTAATTCTTCTAATATTATCTTTGGTATGCGAATAGCTGCACTATTTCCCCATTTGGCTAAATTAATTTTCATACAAATCACCTCTTTTAGAAAATTACCTCTTACAGGGTGTCATGGGGACTCACGAATTCTACCAGCTAAAGTAAGAAACTTTTTATTCATATCTCAATACCCTCAATTTCGATAGCTTTACGCAGAGATTCTCGACAATCCATAGCATCAACTAAATCTACCTTAAATTCTGTAGTTAAGCCTGTTACCGCCCCCACCGCTGCATAAAACCTATTATCCGGTACGCCCCATACAGCTAAATCTATATCAGACCAACGTGTAAATGCAGAGCGATCAGTTAAAGAACCAAATACCACTACTCTTCTTGCGCCATAATTGTTTTTTAAAACTGTTGCGGCTTTTTTAGCAATTTTCCAAGCAGCTTCATAGCGCTCAGCTAAAATTGGTTCTTTCCTAGAAGCACCTTTTGTAAAAGTCAAAGGATATTTTTGTTTATAATATTTTGCTAATTCTTCGCTTTTTACATTCATTTTTAATCCCTGCCTAATCTACATTTCCCTTTTGTAAAATTATACCACAGGCATCCCGTAATCTCAATCGTTGCAAAATAAAATAGCCGCTCAAGCTAAGATTCCAAACCACCAAACTTCCAGCAAACCTTATCTTGCCAGAGGATTAATTCTTAGCTTGGGCATAAATTGTATCAGCTAGCAAGAGCTGAGCCAGGCTTATAGATTTCGTTTTCCATTTTACCAGCTTCACCTAGGGTCAGTAGATTGGTATGATCTCCTTTTAATGTGATCTGGTCAATTCGCAGAGGCTGTTTTTCATTTCTGGGCAGAGAAATGGCCAGGCTTTGCCCATCCGGTGACCAGGCCAAGCTCTCAATTATTTCGCTGTTCTGTGGCCACAAGCTTGTTGCGGCGACCACGCCGGTTTTTAAAGAGGAATTTTCAAGTTGCCATCTGGAATATACCATTCTTGAGGGGCTAGTGCAGCGGTGCCATGGATGGCAAGGAGCGACCAAGGGCCATAAAGCTTTCCCGAACGCCGCTATTTTTGCCTCTATAGATTACTCTGGCAATACCGTCAGGCACTTCGGATGCGGGTATATAGAGCAGTCTTTCCTGTGAGAGGGGAGCTCTAATAATATATTGCGCAAGTTTTTCCAGCCCTTCTTGATCCCCTGGATTAATGACTGGTCCACAATAGACACATTTTCATGTTAACATCTGCTGCGGTATGGATATAGGAAAAAGTTCTGTTGCTAAGCTTTTTAGGTAATTTGTTTACACATCACTCCGTTCTCATGCTAAACTATTGTGCAAGGGAGATAGAAAAGAGCGCTTACATTGTTCAAAAAACCTTTGCGAGAAGGTCTGGATCGTACTAAATCCGTCATTGACAATGTGCAGTATCTTTTTTGCTCCCTTTTTTATGTCTAAACCGAAATCTGGAAGGGCCAAGTCCGGTAGAAACTGTCTTAATCCAATCTGTATAGAGTGTAAATTCATTAGGAATCTCAATATATAGAACTGGACATGCTGCAGACCCAGGTGTAGCTTGGGGTAATGCTCTCTTAAGTGCCGAATAACCCGGGTATAGGACATACTGGATTCAATATGATTAACAATAATCATATAAATCACGGCCAGGGAATACTGGTAGTAGGGTAAACAAAAGGAAGGTAAGTAGGAAATAGTTCTACCGCAAAAGGGGCAATAATAGCGTCTAATCAGTATTCGGCCACGATAGGTGACATCAAGACAGTTCCTCTCGTAGAAACCGTGCTTTTTCGGGGGTATTGGCATTAAACATTCTGGGTTAGGGCAAGCATCAGGAACAGGAAATTTAAAATTCACACCTTGCCGCACATACTCTGCTGGACTAATCGCTGTTAAAAAAATCTGCTGCAAGATTATCACTCCCACAACAAATTCTATATCATTTTAATGCTAAAACAAAATGAGGATTATTGGTACTTTGCTTTAGCATTCATTTTGTTGGCTGATTGTTTAATCCGCTAAAAAAGGCCCCCTTCGGGAGCCATCAATTTGCGGATTAACAGTGTATACTGGGAAAGGTGCAAAACACGTTTTTTAAGAGCCATCCTAGCGGTGTTGACGGTGCCATCAGCGCACGAATTTAAGAGCCACTGGCGCGCGAGGCGGGAGCCACTCCGTATTTTGGCGAAACAGGACAGTTCGTTCCGTATAATCTAAGCTACCTGAGTTTCTGGGCAGGTTGCGAAGCGTAGTGATAATTTTTAATAATAAAGTTTGTTCGAAATAACTTCCAATCATCTATAAATTACCGACCATATAATATTAGATATAAAATTTATCGAAGGAAGCTCCGTCCGTGCTTGTAAATTACCCTAATTTATCTATCCATAACCCGGGTGGCATAGCTTTCACTACCGCTTCGTGGTAATTGGGATTCCATGCTCTGCTGTCCAACAGGGCTATCATGCCGGTGTCGGTCTCCCTCCTTATCAGTCTCCCGCTACCCTGCTTCAATACGGTCAGCATCTCCGGCACGATAACCGTTTGAAGGGGGTCTGATTCCTCTTGTATGGCATTCTCTACCATCCGGGCAACTATCGGATCAAATGGTGATGGAAACGGCAGTTTATCGATAATTAATAATGAAAGGGCCTCGCCTGAAACGTCCGTTCCCTCCCAGAAGGCTCCGGTTGCGAACAATACTGATGAGGTATCTTTTTTGAATTGTCGTAATATCTCATTCGGACCGGCATTACCCTGCTTTAATAAGGTATATGGCAGTTTCTGGGCGTGGATATATTCATATGCGTATTCCATCCTTCGGTGGCTGGTGAACAGTATCAGTGCCCTGCCTCTGGATCTAGTAATAAGCTCCTTGATCCGAACGGCTACGACCTTTGTAAACTCATCTACTTCTTCGCCATCAGTTGCCGGGGAGGGATGGGGCATATCTTTAGGGATAAATATCTTCAGATTCTTCTTATAATCAAAAGGAGACGGATAACTGCACTCCATTATCTTGCGGTCTTTAATACCGAGCCTCCTAGCGACTCCATTAAATTCAGCCTCAACACTCAGGGTGGCTGAGGTCAGGATGACCGGATGGAATGGCAGGTGCTGCCATAAGGCTTTCGCCAGAAACGGGCCGATATCAAATGGTGCCTGAATCAAAACTATGCCTTTTTCTTTCTCGATCCATAGAATCGAATTGGGGTCATCCAGATGCTTGTGGAAATCAGTAACCGATTTATTGGCTTCCTCCACCGAGCTGAATAGTTTATCGTCGGCATCGGAGGAATTCTTCTTTTGGGAGTTAACCAGGTCAACGGAGAATGCTGCTTTGCCCAGCAAGTCAGCAAGGAAACCGATGTTGTCAGACAGGTCTTTAGTGATTGCTATCTTCTGCCGGATGCTCTCTTCTGCAGAGATCTGGGAATATATCTCCGCTTCTATATCCTGCAAAACTTTTTTGCCGGTAAGAGCATCTTTTATATGGTTATATTTTGAATAAACTCTGGTGAGCAGTCCGAACAGATGTCTAAAATCCATTCGGTTCGATAACTCATCCCGGACTATCTCCTCAAACGTATGCGCTTCATCAATCACTAAACAGGTGGGGTTGAACCACAATCTACGGTCTTCACTATCGGTAATCATCTTTAAGTGGCTTATAAGTTGATTGTGATTGGTAACTATAATTCCCTGCGTTATCTTTCTGTGGTCTTTCATGTTCCGGTATTTACAGTCAATACTGCAAAAGGCTTGGCAGTTGTCAGCTGAAACCTTGTTGAGAACGGCCGATGCAAGATTAGGTGCTTTAGCTTCCTCCAAATCCCCCCATTGTGATCCCTTGTACCAGTATGACAAATTCTTATGTTCGGAATTATTTATCTGTTTAGTGTTTTTAAGCCTATCTATGGCTGACCAGCAGGCATAATTACGCCTACCCTTGGAAAGTATTACGTCAGGCACTTTCTTGTAAATGGGTTTATAGAATTCCGTAATGGTTGGAATGTCTTCCAGAGCCAACTGCTCCTGAAGGTTCTTGGTCCGTGTGCTGATTATTATCGGGCCAAAATTAGGGTAGCTTTGAAAATATTTTTGAATGAGCGGTAGTAGATAGGCGAAGGTTTTGCCTGTCCCTACCCCTGCTTCTGCAAATAAGATTGATTTGTTTGTAACAGCATTGTCTATATGTGCTGCTAGCTCGATCTGCGCGTTTCTGGTTTTATAATCGGTGAAAGTGAGGCTTAATTTTTTAAATAAATCCTGCATCGTTAAGACCGGTGGGATTTTTGGTTTGGCAGGTTTCACAGCGTTTTGTTTTAACTTCTTCAAGGTTCTCACTGGCTCCGGGGTTCTCCGGATCGGCTGTTTGCTGAAATTGTTGGCCGGGACCGCAAACATGGCATTACAACTAGAGTTCTGGCAGGTATATATATCTGCTGTCTTAACATGACTCACCGTTGTTGGCGAATTACAAAATTTGCAGTTCATTTAATGCCCCTTTTCTCACTTTAATGTATTTTAATTATATAACAATATAAAGTATGTTCATCCAAATATATCAAATACAAAAACAGGACATCCGCTAAGGACAACCCTGATTTTATGTGAATAGATGTTAGATAGCGAGCTAAAATATTGGTTTTTATATTCTATATTTTGGAATTTGTATATAATAAAATCTTTCAAAATCAGCTTCATGGTAATCTTAGATGTTTTTTTGATAAACTAAATGCAATAAAGGAAGCCAGAAAGAAATAATGACCTCATACTTACATAAGGTCACTGTTCTTGGAAATAGACTAGATACTATTTTCAAACTCCAACTTGGGAGTTTGGATAAGCATGGTGTCGGAGGGGGGACTTGAACCCCCACCCGGTTAAGGATACGCCCCTCAAACGTACGTGTCTGCCCGTTCCACCACTCCGACATTTAATTAATCCGGGGTTTTTCTTTTAAGAAAAGTCTCCCCGACAACGGGTATTATACAATAGGATTCGCCTTAAGTCAATTGCTCCGCAGAACTGCCCGGCAGTAACTCCATGAAGCAAATCAGACCTTCCCTTTCACTGCCTCTCCCTCCTAGTTTACCTCAGGTTTAAAAAGTTCTACCTGGTACCAGTCTATCATTTCCATAGCATCAATGGTGAGGGAATCCACATCTTTACCCAACATTTTGGCTGCTTTCTTTTGGAAGAGCCATAAGCAAGGGGCATCGTCTACTACAATTTGCTCCGCCCTATGCAGCAAAGTGTTTCTTTCTTTCTCATCAGTTTCGGCCCGAGATAACTCCAAAACCTTATTCACTTGAGGATTATTATAGCCGGAGAAATTACTGTTTCCCGTCTGGGAGGAATGATACAGGCTATAGAGAAAGCTGTCCGTATGGGGATAATCGGCCTTCCAACCCAGGCGAAAGAAGCTCATGTTCATACTGGCCATCTGTTTGCGATAATAATTCCATTCCAGGGCCTGGGTTTGAACAGTGATGCCTAGCTGGGCCAACTGGGCGGCAACGGCTTCCGCTACCATTTGATGAGCTCCGCCGCTGTTATAGGTCAAGAGCAAGGGGCTTAGACCGCGACCGTCCGGGTAACCGGCTTCCTCCAGCAGTTCTTTGGCTTTCTCCGGCTTGTAGCTGTAGCCCTGCATCTCTTCGCTGTATCCTGGAATCCCTGTGGGGATAGCTCCTTTGGCAGCAAGGGAACTGCCCCCAAATACTTCATCATTGATCTTCTTCCGGTCAATCGCATAATTAAGGGCGCGGCGCAGGTGATAATTACCCGCAAAGGGTTTTTTGTTGAGGTTAAAAACCAGGGAATAAGTCTCCAGGATAGGTTTTTCGATATATAAGCCCTTATACTCACTGGCATTTCTTATCTTCTTTATTTCTTCCAGGGGCACAGTATCCAAATAATCCAACTTCCCCGCTTGGTAGTCATTCATGGCCTGCTGTTCATCGGGGAATACCTGTATATTTATAGCCGCCAGGCGAGGATTACCCCGGTAATATTTTTCATTTTTAATGAGAAAAAATTTTTTGTTTTCCTTATTTTCCCGAAAAATAAAGGGGCCCGTACCTGCGCGGGGATCATTCTTATCCTCACTATCAAAAACCCAGAAAACCGGATGGTTCAGAGTATATATGAATACCCTGTTCGGCTGGAGCAGGGTAATTTTCAGAGTATGCTCATTTAAGACCTTAATTCCATAAATGTCTTTATTCTTGCCTTGCAATCGTTCCGCACAGCCAGCTATGGGCAGAAAAAGGCTCACATTGGACCAATCCGCAATGCTGCCAAGATTCTTTTCCCATGACGCCTTGACATCTGCAGCCTTGAGCTTTTTACCATTATGAAACTTTACATCTCCACGGAGATAAAGGACAAGCGATTTGCCATCACTGGAATACTTCCACTTCCTGGCCAGACCAGGTTTTATCTCGCCTTTTTGCTCATCAAAACAGAGCAGGCCTTCATAGATGGTGGAAGCCAGCAGCCTCTCCGGATGGTTGTCCAGCTTGGCCGGTTCGATGCTGTTGACTTCACCCACCAGTCCAAGGTTAAAAGGACGGGTGGCCAGGCTGGCCGTGTAAACCGCCACCTGCTGCCAGTGTATTATGAAAGCCAGACCTGCGAATAAAGCACCCAAAATAATAAACAGTACTATTCTCTTGCACCGGATAATCAAAGCAAATACCCTCCCTTTATCACTCTCTTCTAGGACATTATATTTAAACAAAATGGATAAAATTCCTTTATAAACTTAATTATGGCACCAAAAAGCTCCGGCTGACCGGAGCTTTTTGGTAAATATTTTTTAGATGCATGCTATGCCATCGTGTATAAAAGGGTTTGCGCCATTCTTTATGCCTGGAGAGATAGCAAAAACAGCCTTGGAGTGAGACGTTAGACCTGAACCAACGGCGACTTTTTCATTCCGTTTTGAGCCTAGAGCCTAAAGCGTTGGCGTGAGGGATAGCTATAGAATGGAGACCAGGGGCATCAAATCGGCATCAATTAATTGACTGCTTCATTGGTAAATGGCCCGGTAGGCTTCATAGTTTTTCAAAACATTCCTAACATAATTCCTGGTTTCCTCAAATGGTATTTTATCAAGTTTCTCGGCATCACCATCCCATATTCCCTGTACCTGCCATTCCTTTACCTTCCCCCGGCCTGCGTTATAGGCGGCAATTACCAGGGGGAGCTCATCTTCAAACTCCTGATTCAAGCTGTTCAGATACCAGCAGCCAAAGCTAATATTTAAGGAAGGATCGTTCAATTGCTCAGGGTCAAATTGACCAAGTCCCTTCTGTTCGGCTATCCAAGCAGCTGTTTCCGGCATTATCTGCATCAATCCACGAGCACCTACCGGTGATCGGGCAGCAGGCTGGTATTTGCTTTCCGCGCGGATTATGGCGAAAACCAGATAGGGATCTACCTTGTTTTCATAAGCAGTGTCGAAGACAATATCCCGCTGTGGCTGCGGATAGAAATAACTTATCCATTGAGGAAAGCTCAAAAGCACTAGTAGGAAAAACAGAATAGAAACCCATAGGCTAATGGGAAAACGCTTTTTCTTTCTTTTAGTCAAGGATACCCCTCCTCCTCCCATAAAGCACTATAACCCCCGTGCCCAGGGTACAAGGCAACGATGAAAAGTATATTTTGCGGCCTTTGAGCGGTGAAATACAGTTTCCAATACATCTTATTTGTAGATCGGCTTAAATATTGTTGAAAATTCTGGTAGTTGTTGCTACGGTTTCCTCTATACTGCCACGATTGTCAATAAGTAGATCAGCCCGCCGGGCTTTTTCGTTCAGGGGCATCTGGGAGTCTATACGCCTTATCGCATCACTCCGGTCAATTGCATCACGCGCCATAAGCCGTTCTATCTGGGTATCGCGATCCACCCAGACTACCCAGACCTGGTCAAATAATTTTTCCATACGGGTTTCATAGAGAAGGGGAATTTCCATTACCACAATAGCAGCAGGCTGCTCCTGCTGAATTTGGGCCAGCTTTAGTTTAATCTCCTGCATAATGGGAGGGTGGGTTAGTTGGTTGAGCAACTGTAGTTTTTGTGGATCTTTAAACACTATATCGCCCAACTTTTTGCGGTTGATTCTCCGATCGGGATTCAGTATTCCTTTTCCAAAGGCTTCTATCAAATTATGGTACGCAGCTTTACCCGGTTCAATAACCTGGTGACCTATTTTGTCTGCACTTATCAACACTGCTCCCATTTCTTGCAGTGCCCTGGCCACTACACTCTTGCCGCTGGCGATACCACCTGTTAGGCCTATCGTTTTCATGTTTCTAAAACTCCGTTCTGCTACGTAATTTCGAGGATTCCCAGGCTTATCAGCATAAGGCCGGGTATCAATGAGGAGATTAGATGCAAGCGCTCAGCCTTTATCTTAATCCCCAGTTGTAACCCGCAATTTACTAATATAAATTTTAACACACCCACAGCAAGGGCTGTTAATAGAATATTGAAACCTGCCATGGCCACTCCGATACCTGCACCTAGTGCATCCATAGCCAGAGCCAGCCCGAGAAAAAAAGCCTCCCGGGTGCTGATCTCACCGGATAAATCAAAATCAGCGCGGGCTGGTTCTTTTAATATATGTACGATTATGCCCAAGGGCTTGATATTCAAGCTAAAAAGGGGTCCTTCGCCCATCTCATCTATACTTTCTATTCTATCCCGACAGGCAGTTAACAAAAAGTAAACTCCGATTAGCATCAATATTATCGCTCCCAGACGGCCGGAAAAATCGGGAGGAAATATTGCGGCCAGCCCTTTTCCACATAACATGGAAAAGCTGACGGCCAGAGCTGAGGCCAGAGCTATAACCAGCAGCGAAAGCAGGGGGACCTTGATCTTCTTTAATCCGTAGGCCATGCCAGCAAAAAAACCGTCACTGCTCACCGCCAGGGCAAACAAAATAATATAAAAAAACTCCACCAGAGGCCACTCCAATCCCGCATCTTGCATATATAGCTGCAATACTTATATAGCTACAATATGGATAGAAGTATGAATATGTTACCCCGGTGTAGCCTCCTCCTCTTGATTTATTCGCTTTAGGATGGAAGGAGTAAAAGAAATACATTCCGTTCAAGCACCTCTGGATTCGTTATCACCTGTGTTTGTTCCCTCTGGGTACGGTGATAAGAAAAACGCGGGCAAAAGAACCGTCCCCATGCCCACGTTTACTGCTGGCATTTATCGCAGTAATGACTGCTCCTGCCGCCGATTCTGCTTCTTTTCAGAGGCTGGCCGCAGGTGGGACAGGCTTGATTAAAACGGCCATAGACCTGCAGGTGCTTTTGAAACTCCCCCGGTTGTCGCCTACCGTCTCGGTAGTCGCGAAAAGTTGTGCCGCGATACTTAATGCTCTTTGCCAAAACTTCCTTGATGCCGCAGCACAAGCCTTCAATCTCTCGCAGAGAAAGGGAATCAGCCTTCCGGTCGGGTCGAATCCCCGCTATAAACAGGGCTTCATCGGCATAGATGTTGCCCAGGCCGGAGATCAGGCTCTGATTCAAAAGTAGATTTTTTATGGCAGTTTGGCGTCCTTTTAAGATCTGGGCCAGGTAGCGGGGGGAAAATTCCTCGCTCAAAGGCTCCTTCCCCAGCCGGGAAAAGAAGCTGTCAATATCCTTAAGCAGCCATAGGCCCCCGAAACGGCGGGCATCTTGATACAGCAGCTTAAACGGCTTATCCAAATGGATTATCACATGCACATGCGGTTCCAGAAGTGTAAGTTCTTCCTCTTGTATATACAGCCTGCCGCTCATTCCCAGGTGGAAGACCAGAAACAGGCCGTTGTCCACGGCCAGGATGAGATACTTGCCCCGGCGAGACACTTCTTCTATGCTCTGCCCAGCAAGCTCTTTTAAAGCATAGTCCCGGCTACGCAATATATCCTCACGCCGGAGTTCAAGCTCTTTGATTCTAAGCGGCAGAATTTCCTGCAGGTTATTCTTAATCGTTTCGACCTCCGGTAATTCCGGCATAATACCCCCTCTTTCCCTCCACCCGTTCTCCGATAACCGCCCTCCGTCTTCCGTCTTCCGTCTTCCGCTACTCCATCTCATACCAATTGGGACCGGTATTGAGGGATACTTCCAGAGGCACCTTCAAGCTGCAGGCGTTCTCCATACAATCCCGCAGGAGCCTGGCTACTTCTTCCAGTTCTGCCCGGGGCAACTCCAGAACCAGCTCATCATGAACCTGCAAAAGCAAGCGGGCCTGAAGCTGACGCTCCCTAATCTCTTCATCCACCTTGATCATGGCTAGTTTGATTATATCAGCGGAAGTTCCCTGCACCGGGGTATTAAGAGCCATACGGCGGGCAAAGGCCTGTACCATCTTATTCCTGGCATTAAGCTCGGGCAGATAGCGGCGCCGCTTCAGTAAAGTCTCCACATAACCGTGGCGGCGCCCAAACTCCACCACATCTTCCATATATTTTTTTACTCCCGGGTAGCTGTTAAGATAATTATCGATGTATTTGCGTGCTTCTTTGCGACTGACCCCGGTATCCCGGGCCAGGCCAAAATCACTGATGCCGTATATAATCCCGAAGTTGACCGCCTTGGCCCTTCTCCTGAGCTCACTATCCACCCACTCCACCGGTAGATGAAAGATTTCTGCCGCTGTCCGCGTGTGAATGTCCACTCCGCTTTTAAAGGTTTCAATCAGTCGCTCGTCTCCGCTGATATGAGCCAGAGAACGCAGGTCAATCTGGGAATAGTCTGCCGCCATAACCAGCCATTCCGGGCCTGGAGCAACAAAGGCCTGGCGAATCCGGCGGCCTTCTTCCATTCTAATGGGGATGTTTTGCAGGTTGGGTTCCACGCTGGACAACCGCCCGGTTGCGGTCTGGGCTTGTTTAAATATAGTATGTATCCGGCCGGTTTCCGGGTGTATCAATTCTTGCAAAGCGTCAGTATAGGTGGATTTTATTTTGCTGAGCTGGCGATAATTAAGGATATAAGGTATTATTTCATGCTCTTGGTAGAGTTTCTCCAGGACTTCAACCCCGGTGGAATAACCGGTTTTGCCCCTCTTAATTACTCTAAGACCTAAATCCTCAAAAAGTACTTTTCCCAACTGCTTGGGTGAGTTTATGTTAAAACTGCTTCCTGCCAGCTCGAAAATTCGTTCCTCATTACTAGCTATTCCGCTGGCCAGTTCATCGGAAATCCGGGCCAGGGTACTCCGTTCCACTTTCACCCCGCAAAATTCCATCCGGGCCAGCACTTCCGACATGGGCATCTCCACCTGCTGCAGAAGCTCCCGCAATTCTGCCGGGACTTGCTCCTCCAGCTTGAAAAAGAGTTCTTTTATCCTGCTAACCAATGCCGCCGGGTTATTCTCCGCTATGTTGAGCTGCAGGTACTTCTGGAGGCAGGCGTCCAGTTCTTCACCTTCAAAAACCGGATCATCTACATAGGCTAGCAACATAGTATCCCCCGCAACTCCGCGGAGCTCGATTCCATGCCTCAACAAAAACACCTGAAGAAATTTGGCATTATGCAGGTATTTCTTAATTGTTGCCGACTCCAGCAAAGCTTTTAGCCATTGCAATTTATGGTCTTCCTCTACTTCTAGTTTCAGCTGGTAAACTCGCTGGCCGATTTCCAGGAAAACCCCTTGCAACCTGGCCCACATAGGATGATGGTAATTGCTCTGGAGATACAGGGCAACGCTCTCCCCTTCCTTCATTTCTTCCAGCAAAGTAAGCACTTCTTCTTCTCTTTCCAGGAGCAGCACTTCAATCCCTTCGCTTACCGGGGCTATTCCCCTCTCCTTCTCTTGCAAAGCTTTCAGGAAATTATTGAATTCGAGGCTGCGATAGAGAGCCATCAGTTCCGGGTAATGGGGCTCCCGCAAGGCGTAGTCCTCAATTTGAAAATCCAGATCCATCTCGCGATTAATGGTGGCCAGCTGCCGGCTGAGAAAGGCCTGCTCCCGGTTCTGCTCCAGCTTTTCTATGAGTTTCTTGCCTTTGACCTGCGGCAGATTCTCAAAGAGATTCTCCAGGCTCGCAAATTCCCGAACCAGTTTTATCGCAGTCTTCGGACCTACCCCCGGAACTCCGGGAATATTGTCGGAAGCATCTCCCATGAGGCCCTTTATTTCCACCATCTTTTCCGGCTCTACCCCCCACTTGTCTTTGACCCCCTGGGGATCGTAGAATTCCATTTCGCTTATACCTTTTTTGGTCAGCAAAACCTCAACCTTATCCGAAACCAGCTGCAGGACATCCCCATCACCGGTAAGGATAACGGTGTTTAACCCTTCCGCTTCCGCCTTCTTGCTCAAGGTGCCAATAATGTCGTCGGCTTCATAGCCTTGCATCTCCAGAAACTCGACATTCAAGGCGGCCAAAACATCGCGCAGCAACTGGAATTGCCCCCCCAGTTCATCCGGAGGAGCCGAACGGTTGGCCTTGTATTCACTATAGAGTTCGTTGCGGAAGGTACTGCGGTCTTTATCGAAAGCTACGGCAATATGCGTAGGTTGAAGCTCAGCCAAAACCCGGTTGAACATGGTCAGGAAACCATATACACCGTTGGTGTAAACCCCTGCAGAATTATGTAGCAGTGGAAGAGCATAGAAAGCCCGGTACAAAAGACTGTTTCCATCTATGAGCATAAATTTCTCTTCGGCCATAATACCCCATCCTTATCGTTATTCTACCCGAACTTCCATCCCTCGATGGTTCTGCTTGAGTGGAGGATTATGACCCCCTTTCCCTTCACAGCTCGTTCCTTATATTTATAATAACATTCTTTCCCCCCAAGAAAAAAAGTATTGGAATTCCCAATACTTCCTAAAACCTTATATTCTACCTAATGACTCTGCTGCAAAAACCCCTTTTTGTTGCATAAGGGTTGCATAAATATACAAAACGAGCGTTGGCGAAGCGGTATATTTATGTATGCTAATGCATATTTATTAACTTTTTGCAGTGGAACCATATAACCAGTATCCATAAGCTCTTACGGCTTGAATCCAATCCTTGCCGACACTCTGAAAATGTAACCGCCTCAATCATTTTTCTTCTATTATTAAAATGCTTAAGCTAACTTTAGCTCCTTCCGGTCTCTTTTCCTTAATACCTTCAATATCTTTAGTATCTTCTCCCTTTTCGGAATCGGTAAGCATTTCATCACCCGGCACAGAAACTGCTTTTTCTTTAGCTAATTCCTCTTTTCCATCTTCCTCATTATCTTCTATTTCAACCATGCTTAATTTCTCACTATCAGATACTTCACTTTTCTCCAGCAGCTGGGGTGAATTATTTTCATCGATAGCAAAATCTTGAACCGCTTTATCCTGTACACTTGCTTCTGTAAGATCAGCAACATCAAGCTTCCTCCCAATTGCTTCAAATTCAATTAGAAGTTGAGGGACTTCTTGCGGTTCCACCTCCAGGACCACCCTTCTCGCCTCACTGTTGCCATAAGACCCGGATGCCATACTGTATTTGATCTCCCGCCCATCGGCAATTTCTATTACCTGAGCCAGGGCCGTTGACAGTTCTTTCACCATTATCTGGCTGGAATAGTTATCATCTTCGGCGGTCTTAGTCTCCAGTTCTTCCTGGGAACTTGCCGAACCCTCGCCCGTACTTGCTTTGGCCCTGGGGTTAGAGCTAATCTTAGCTTCAGGTTCAGGTTCAGCGGTTTCGCTCATTGCATTGTCCTCTTCCTGGTTCCAATTTTGAAAACGCTGTATTATATCCTCGATGGCTATCCGGGGCTTTTTTTGATCCTTTTTGTCCTGCCAGCTCACAAGAAAATCCCCAACGCAAAGATAGCTGCTGGCATATATACCTGCCGCCAGGGCTACTCCCGCCAGGACTGCTGCAATCCATCCGGTCTGTTTGGGTCGGTCGATAGTCCTGGCACTAAATATCTTGTTTTTATTTTCCTGCAGTCGCTTTTGCACAACAGCGGCGAAATCCTCCGGGGGTATTGGTGATTCCATCCGTTGCATAGTACCACAAAGACACCGATAGTCATCCAGCTCTTTACGACAATTTGCGCATTGAGCAAGATGAGCTTCCAGTGCTTCTGTTTCTTTTTCACTTGTCATTTCGTCAATGTAGGGTGACAGCAGTTCTCTAGCCTGCTCACATTTCATAGCTCTTTTCCTCCCGGTTTTTAGACGAGATGACTACGGCAAAAGTTCCCTCTGTACCCATTGTTTCCTTAAGAGACTTCTGGCCCTACTAAGGCGCGACTTGACAGTGCCCACCGAACATTTCAAGACATCAGCGATTTCATTATAGCTCAAGTCCATAGTATCCCTGAGAATTATTACCGCTTTATGTTCGGGTTTCATCTGGTCTAAGAGGCCTTGTATGTATTGAGATAACTCCTTCTGTTCATATACCCGATCTACCGGGGGCAAAGGGTCCACCATTTCCCTCTCAACTTCAATACCACGACTGGTAACGGCTGCTTCGTCCAGCGAGAGAGGAACAATCCTTCTCTTCCGTCGCCTGAGTTCATCAAGACAAACATTAGTGGTAATTCGAAATATCCAGGTGCCAAAACTGGAATTTCCCTTAAAAGTCTTTAAGGAACGAAAAGCTTTTAGAAAAACTTCCTGAGACATATCATATGCATCATCTTCATTCCCCATGTACCTGAAGCTTAAAGCATAAACCTTGTTTTGATATTGCAGAACCAATTTTTCGAAAGCCTGAGTGTCACCCTCCATACTTTTCTTTACCAGCACTTGTTCTGATTGCATAAGGTATTACTCCTTAAAAAGTTGGAAAATAGGCTATAATTCATAATTTTATATTAAATCAATACTATAGAGTTTTCGCCATCTTTTATTAAATTCCTTTTGTTACTTCCCTGCCTTGTTATGACAAGAGGTGAAGCTTTTACCTCTTGTCTGCCAAAGGCTGACAGAAGCAACATAAAAGGGGAATTCATAGGTGAAGAATATGATTGCTCGGAATAGAATTTACCCCTTTTCTTCTCCCCGTTACTCCTCCCTATTTAAAAAACACTGTCCCCCAGATCTTATCAATCTTGACAAGGCTTAAAGAGGCTACTATAATTATCTTTGCATTGGAGTTTAAAATCCCAGCCGATGTGGCGGAATTGGCAGACGCACCGCACTCAAAATGCGGCGGATAACTTCCATGCCGGTTCGACTCCGGCCATCGGCACCAGAAACAATCGCTCTTAAAGCCGCGATACAAGCGGATTTGAGGGCTTTTTTCTTTTCTGGCGGCCACCTATGTTTGCCGTCCTTCATACCGTCACATGAACCATTCCAGCGCATATTTGCAGTGCTCTCAGCTCCCTATTTACCTGGCATTCCGCCGTTTTGGAGGGATGTCAGGAGGGATATACGCCGATGATGGCGTTGGCCGAAGCGACCTTGGAGCTGAAATCCAGGTGGGTGGAAATATTCGAGGTGGTGGAAATATCACTGTGCCCCAGCCACTCCTTGTACGGGCAGCTCTCTGGCATATTGCAGCTTGGAAATCAGCTCTCCGAGCTTAGCTGTTTCACGGAGAGAAATGTTTTTATAGAGGTAAAGAAGTTTAAAATCGTAAAGACCTTCCCTCCCCGGCTTCCCCCTGGCTTGGGTAAATCGCCTGCTGGTCTTGATAAATATTAATCCAATCAGGATAGTAATTTCCATAGTAGCCAGGTTGCCCGCTGACACCACGAATTAATTCTTTGGGCGGTCCGCCTGCCGTCGGTTGATAATACAATGAGCCGCAATTATAGTCAGTTAACCGGAGGAAGAATAAGCTCTGACCATCAAGAGAAAGGCGCGGAGCATAGTCAGCCGTATTAACCGGTCCGCTTGTAACAGACAGCTCACGGCGGGTAAACGCTTTTATATCCATCACCACGGGATCGCCCTCACCGTTTTTGGTAAAATACACCGGCTCACCTGTAGACCTGCACAAATCCGCTATCTCATTGTAGTTCTGCCGGATGCTTGCGGACGGTTTAATCTGCATGGGAATCAACTCCTTGTAGTAAAATTCTAACCATATTATAATTCTATCATGCTATAGAACCAATCGGCAATTTCGTTACAACACTGCATGGGTTCTTGGTTATCAGTACTGCCGAGTTTTATTTTCGGTTTCTTACCGCAGGACTTTGGATTTTTTCAAGATTTTACGGTGAAGGATTATTTGGAGTATGTTGCCGCGCTGAAGGAAATTCCGGCAAGAGAAACGAGAAAAAAGATTGACGGCTTGTGTTCCTTCTCCTTGCCATACGAACTTATTGCAAACATCAGGTCGCTTGATAGAAAAAGATATAGCCATATTGACTTGACACTTCATGTACAACTGCCCGACGGGAAATCAGAAGCGTGGGGACGTTCTTCCCCTTTAATGTATTGATAGATTATTGTCTTAAGTAATGGCATAATCTTACTAAGGAGGTGGCCTACATTCATGAACTTTGGCAGCCGTTTGAAACAGATTAGAAAAAGCCAGATGATTTCAGCACCCAAGCTGTCCAAACAATCCGGCCTTAGCCAGTCATTTATCTGGAGAATTGAATCTGGAAAGCAGCAAGAAGCAACCGGTCGAGATAGATGTTATTATGGCTGAACCTAATATTATAGGGAAGCAAAAAGAACGTCCCCTTGTTGGCTTTGTAAGGAGGCTTTAATGTCTGCTGAAAAATTATTTCTTACTCGTTACAACCGCTATCAAAATCTTGAAAAACGGTATACAAAGAGCTTTGACAGGATAAGCAATCTGCGTTTTTTTATATTTTTGGCCGGAGCAGTATTTACTATACTTTGCTCGTTCTTGGGAACCTCGACACAAGCCGTATCTGTTTTACTTTTCTTCCTGGTAATATTTCTTGCCCTTGTCTATAAGCACTCTAAAGTGGAACAGGAATTGAATACGGTTCGCGCCATGCTAGAAATACAGCGCAGATATTTGAGCAGGATTAATGGGACCTGGGTTTCATTTGATGATTGTGGCCTGGAATTCGTGGATGGCAATCACCCGTATACCCATGACTTGGACATTTTCGGGCCTAAATCTTTATTTCAATGGATATCAGTGGCTAAAACAGTTCTGGGTAGATCCCATTTAAAGACACTTCTGGCCAATCCATCGAAAAACCTAAATAGCATAAAAATGCACCAGAACGCAGTCAGGGAACTGGCTCCTAAACTTGAATTCTGCCAAAATCTAGAGTGTCATGGCTTGCTGATAAATGAAGCATCACGGGATACCGGGGGATTAATCAGCTATGCTGAAGAATCCGGATCGCTCCCCAAAGCTATACACATCATGCGTTTTTTCCCCCTGGTTACCATTCTGGCCTTTGTAATGTCTATTTCAGGTTGGGGCCTACCCCTTGAGGTTCCCATAGTACTTCTTGCCCTGCAGTTGCTATTATATTTTGCCGGATATCAAAAAATTTCATCAGATTTAAGCAGGGTATATTCATTTCAAATAAGTTTAGCTGCCTTTAGAAACATGTTTTTATTAATTGAATCCGAACAATTTAAAGATGATTACTTATCTACTCTTAAATCTGAGTTATATAACCAGGCAGAGCCCGCTTCTATTTGTATGAAACGTCTGGAACGAATATCAGATGCCATTAACTTTCGCTATAATCTTATTTTCTATTTTATTTTTAATCTCTTTTTATTTTGGGATTTCCATTGCGCGGTTTATTTAGAGCGCTGGAAAATTCAAAACGCTAAGAAAATTAGAACCTGGTTTGAAACAATTGGAGTCTTTGAAGCTTTAACCAGCCTTTCCGTCATATCCCATATACACCCGGAATGGGCTTTCCCCGAACTTCAGGATCATGGTTTGAAGATTCACGCGCAAGACTTCGGTCATCCCTTAATCCAGCCGGAAAAATGCGTTCTAAATGATATAGATGTTGATAACTATTCTCATATTATTACCGGTTCTAACATGTCCGGGAAAAGCACCTTCCTGAGGGCTATTGGCATGAACCTGGTTCTGGCCTATGCAGGGACAGCTGTTTGCGCTCGGAAATTCAGGTGTTCTATTATGGACGTATATACATCTATGGTGATAAGAGACGATTTAATTAACGGTATTTCTACCTTTTATGCCGAATTGACCAGAATAAATATGATATTAAAGCAGGCAGATAAAGGGCAGTCGATGCTTTACTTAATTGACGAGGTATTTCGAGGGACAAACTCCTTGGACCGGATTGCCGGTGCCCAGGTTATTTTAAGAGAATTGAGCAAGAAAAACGTTATCGGTTTGATTTCTACCCATGATTTCGAGCTTTGCGACCTGGAAAAAGACCCGGGATTAAACTTTAGGAATTATCACTTTGAAGAACAATATATACAAGGAAGAATCAAATTCGATTATAAGCTTCGTTCCGGCCGCTGTACCACTTCTAATGCCAGATATTTGATGAACATGGTAGGAATTCATGTTCCAGAATAAACCTTTTCACAATATTAAAGCCGGATAGTAACATTTTTTCTTACAACAACCCTTTATATTGGCGCTTGTTGTATAAAATGCGGCGAATCTGTACCGTATCACCCTTTACCACAAAAAACACCAAATAGTTTTCTGCAATCAGATACCGGTATCCTTTCGCTTTCAATGCGATATCCCGTACAAAGGGACAGCGTTCCGGCATTTCCACAAGGCTACCGATTTTTTCTACCAGCAGGTCGTAGTATCTAATCGCGGCTTGGGGTGACAGCGTATTCAGGTAGCTGACAATATCATTCAAGTCCATTTGGGCAGCAGGATATATCTTAACCTTATACTTGTCCATGTATGCTATTCCTCAACTGTCTTGCATACTCAAAAAAGTCCTTACCCTCTGCACCGTTTGCTATTTCTTCTTCCGCTTCGGCCAGCTTTACATATAGGTCTATGAGTCCTTGCTGACGCTCATAAGCTTCAACACTCATCACAACCATATCACCAACACCGTTTTTTGTAATAAAAACTGGCTCTTCGGTATTACGGCAAAGCTCCGAAATCTCATTAGCGTTATTTCTCAAATCAGAAATGGGCCTGATGTTGGGCATAATTCCAACTCTCCCTTATATCAATATTTGCATTCATATTTTATCATAATTTTGAGAGCATGGTCAAAAGACAACACAACCTCAGGGAACGGCTTATCACTATGAACACTGTTTTTCTTACAACTGGAATGCAATGGTGGGCTTTCACTATCTTATGCAAATTGGCCGATTTATTAATGTTTTGCTGGCACATAGTGAGCTGCTTGAGAAGAAAGTAAGCGAACTCGGGATTAATAGGTTGTTAGCGTATATTTTAGAACATGTACAGCGGATGTTCTGGATCTAAACCGCATAACGTCCATTGTTAACAACAATAGTTACCAGTGGAGATTAACAAGTTAGAATCACCAAATAAATGACAATTTCGAAAAAATCAATGCCCTCTTTTGCAGCCAGAGCAGCTTTGACCATCAGTGTGGATGTTACCCCGGGAAATATGCTGGAATTATATGGACTGGACAGTTTAATCATTGTCTTATCGATGGGGATTTCCTCGGTGATCATCATGCGCCTGAAACCACGAGAAATTCTCTCCATGATGAGCTAAAAAAAGGTGGTAAATGAAAATGCCGGTTTTGGAGATATTAAACCTGACCTACTCTTATGACAAGCAGAAAAATGTTCTGGAAAATCTGTCCGCGCAGATGGAAAGCGGGAAAATGTATGCTATTCTGGGTCCGTCCGGCTCCGGCAAGACAACTTTACTGTTATTGCTCGGCGGTCGCTTGCTATTAAGAAATCTGTACTGGCCCTTGCCCATCAGAACAAACCGGGGTATTATCCTTAAGGCCTAAGGTTGTCAATAATCCCGTCCCCTGACACCCCTTAATAACCTTAAAGTTAGTCCACAGTGTGTCGAATGGCATCCTCCACGAATGCATTGAGGGACACGCCGCGGGCAGACGCTGCAAGCGCGGCTTTGCGGTGCAACTCCGGCTGAATGCGGACATTGAAAGAGCCTTTGAACGGCTTTTCGGGCTGTTTACCGCTTTTTTCGCAGAATTCCAGATATTCATCAATTGCATTATGGAAATCTTCGGTAAGAGTTTTCACGCTGTCACCTTCGAATGAAAGCATGTTCTTTATGCCAATAACTCTACCGTGAAATAATGCATCTTCTTCGGAAAATTCAATGCTACCAGTGTAGTCCCGATAATGAATGTAGTTGCTCATAACAATCCCCTTTCTTGTAAGGCGGTTATAAGCACGGAAGCCAAAAACATCATGCAGACTATCGGTGAAGTCCGTTCTCATATAGGTGGGGACGAACCCCTCCCCCTTGACCTCGTGGAAATTCATGTCCCGCAGACCCTGAACAATCTCGCTGCACGTGTATTGCTCACCCAGCCTCTTCTCACATTACCTAATATTACTCAATACTATTTATGAAAATTTGACAGAAAAAAATAAAGAAAGCCCCTATTTAAAAGGCTTCCTTGCTTCCTCGGTTTTATTCAAGTGTCAAAGACCCGTGTAACTGCTTAATAAGCTATAAGACGGCCATTTTGCGAGTATGAAAAACTTGTAAAGTGGTCGTTTTTTTATTAAGTGGTAAATATTTAGAAGGGAGTGATTGTAATTAACAATGTATGCTACAATAATCTTAAATCAGATTATTGCTATGGCAAGGAAGTGGAGGTAAAGATGTGGTAAAACATACTTTCACCGTTTTTATTGAAAAAGATGAGGACGGCATATTTGTTGCTTCCGTCCCCGCTTTAAAAGGGTGTCATACTCAAGCCAAAACTATGGATGAGCTACTGGTAAGAATACAAGAGGTCATTGAGCTTTGTTTAGAAGCGGATAAAGATGAGTTGTGTTTTAATCAATTTGTTGGGGTACAACAGGTTGAAATACAGGTATGAGCAAACTTACCATAATCAGTGATAAAGAAATGATTGGTTTACTTATCTTACTAGGCTTTAAAAAGGAACGTCAAAAAGGAAGCCATTTTATTTTTGCCCATCCTGATGGAAGAAAAACAGTAGTACCTTATCATAATGAGGATTTGGGTAGGGGTTTGATACGCAAAATACTTAGAGATATTGAAATCCCTATACCCGAATATGAGCGGTTAAGGAAACAATTATAAAAAGTCTGCTAAAACGGTCAATTCGTGAGTTTTATAACTTATGGATTGGCCGTTTTTTTGCTTTCTGTAAGCAGTTAGAAATTAGAGAGGGGTTGGTTGTTTGAAGGAGTGGCAGATAGTCGAGGACAGCTATTGGTCGCTCCTTGCCATTTATGGCACCGCGACATTCGTCCAACAATAGACGTCACTGCAATTGGCGTAACAAAATTTGTTGTTCGCTTAGCTCAAACAATGGAAGCTCAAAAAATACGGCAGCGCCCCCGGGACGAAACCATATTCCTAAAATATCTACCTTACCATGTAGACCTACAACTATTGGGCAGCGCATCACTCCAACCACCTAAGCTTCCGAATCACGGTTAATGACTGTTTCGCTAAGCATAGGATCGCCAAGGTTGAAGATGATATCCAGTGATCCATCAGGAAAGATATGATCATAAGTAGTATGAATTCAATCGTATATTCCATTTCGAATAAAGGAATTGAAGCGTTTTCTTGTTGGCTTGTTTGTAGTCGATGGAGCCACCAACACCGTCAAGTAGACGGTGACCGTCGCTCCAGCGAAAATACTACGAGCCGTCCACGTGATCGACGGGGCAAAAGAAGCTACCCGGATTACACAACGATAATTGCCATATATAACCATATGATGTATACTATTTTTACACAATAAACAGGTTTGCATAAGGAATCGGAGAATTACTTTAATACATCTTAGTTAAGGAAGGTGTCCATTTTGACCAGGGATGAGATTATAGAGTATTGGGTCACTTCTGCAGAGCAAGACCATCGAACCATGATACATTTGTATGAAGGCAAGGATTATCACTGGAGCCTGTTTATGGGACATCTGGTGTTAGAAAAGTTATTGAAAGCTCTTTATGTGGCTCTGGTTGATACAGAGGTTCCTAGAATTCACGATCTGTTACGACTATCAGAAAAGGCTGGTTTGAGACCCAACGATAAACAAAGGGATCAACTGGATCTGGCAACAAGTTTTAATATTGCAGCCCGGTATCCAGATTACAAGCATAGTTTCTACAAAAAGTGTACTCCTGCTTTTACGGAAGAAAACTTGAGGACTATTAAGGAGTTGAGGACATGGCTTCTGGAAGTATTGGAGAAGAGATAACTGCTATTGCAAAAAAATATGCGGATTTGGTCAAAGAAGAAATGAATGTAGAAGCAGTCTATTTGTTTGGCTCTTTCGTCAATGGCAACTATGATCAGGATAGCGATATAGACATAGCGATAATTACTGATGATTTCTCTGGAGATATTATTGAAGACACCTTAAGATTAATGAGAATCCGCAGGAAAGTTGATACCCGAATAGAACCTCATCCTTTGCGAAAAGATAACCCCTTTATAAGGGAGATAATAGCCACAGGGCGACGTATCGGGTAATAAAGCGTGATTTTAATATTCTCTATACATTTGGGTGGTCTGCCTTTTGAGATGAAACAGCCCGACTATAACAATAAAACAGAAGCAGCCATACAGGAAGCCAGGGACATTGCCAGCGGAAAAATTCATTTTCCCCGATCCAGATACCCAGTATATCCTTGTGACCTTCCATGGTTATGGCTAGAACTGTATAGACTGCTTTGTTGATTATCCGGTTGTCTTTACGGACTTTAAAGTGGATGGCATCTAGATAGACAGAAAGCAGGTCAGTCCCGGGAAAAACAAAAAAAACCGCTCTTCTATCAAGAGGAATTGAAAAACGGCCAGCTATAGCATACAATAGATTTAGTAGTGATGGTTTAATAGGGGGAGTTCCATGCAGAAAGGTTACTTTTTCTTTCTGATCCTGATGCTCGCATCAGCGGTTATTCTGGGCTCTACTATCGGCCTTATAAGTAATGTGAGCTATATGGTTCAACACACAGACCTTCTTAAGACCCAATCTTCTGAACCGTCTTCTGAGGGTAATATTAACGATGCCACCATCCCGCTTGTACCCCAACCAGCCGGAGATGCATCTTCCCAGGATTTGAACCAGTCCAATAAGAATTCTGGTTCTTCATTTGCAACTTCATCGTCCAGCAGTTCTGAATATATGGTTATAAGCCAGGAAGAAAAAGAACAGATCAAGAGAATGCTATTCAGCCTGGGCATGGACGAAAAAGATGATCTGAACCAGTTTGTCCGCGAATTTCAAAAGAACAATGCTCTTGAAGCCACGGGTACTCTGGACTCACAAACTCTGGATGCCATAATAAAACAAACAACTCTTCAGGAAGTTAGCCGGAGCCTGAACCGCGGTATTAATGTCTGATCACTATTAGCAGAAGACCTGAGGTGAAGCTAATGTCACTCAATCTTGAACTTCACTCCCATGACTTGCTTTTATATCCTATTCTGCAAAACATCGATGAAGGCATACTTATAACTGACACCTCACTAAATATTATTTTTTGCAATGAGAACGCCGGGAAAATACTAGGTCTTAATCCTAATCAAATACTGGATCAAAATGTAGATTGTCTAAAACCCCATTTAACCTTTGATAATATACTCAAAGGTCAGCATAGGATAGTTAAAGATATCAAATTGATTAATGAAGATGAGGTAAATGTAACCCGGGGTTTGCTGGAGATAAGGCCTAAATGCTACGCCGCCTATGCCATATTACGTACCATTGACAGTTTTAAGGAGTACCAGCTTAATTCTCTTCTGCAAACTCCTTATGAAGGTATAGCGGTTTTTGATAAAAATGCCCATCTGCTGTATTCCAATGAAGTTTGCCGGGGACTTTTCCCCTCCAATTCCAGCAGCGAGTTGAACCAAAAAATGGGCGCGCTGATCCCCTGGACCAACCTGCAACAAGCCATAGATCGGGGAAAAACATTTTCCACTGAAGTGCTATTACCTGATGAACAGGCACTAAGATTGATTTTCCTTCCGATTATGAGACACAACCGTAGCCTGGGGGTTATCGTAAAGAGCAGTCCGGTGAAATTAAGCCGAGTAAATGAATGGGAACAGCTTTTGGGTCAGTACCAGCAAGGTACGGCCAGGTATTGCATAAATAACATAGTGGGAAATAATCAGCTTATTTGTGAGCAAAAAGCTCTGGCAGCCAAGGCCGCTCGCAGCGTGTCAACCGTACTCATTACCGGGGAAAGTGGTACGGGAAAAGAGATTTTTGCCCATGCCATACATAATATGAGTCCGCGCCGCAAAGGTCCTTTTGTCAAGGTAAACTGTGCGGCGGTTCCCGAGACTTTACTGGAATCGGAGCTTTTTGGTTATAACGAGGGTGCATTTACCGGAGCCCTCAAAGAAGGTAAACCGGGGAAATTTGAGCTGGCCAACCATGGAACCATTTTTCTGGATGAGATTGCGGATATGTCATTGTCCATGCAGGCTAAACTGCTAAGGGTACTACAGGAAAGAGAAGTAGAACGGATCGGCAGTCTCAGCAGCACCAAAGTAAACATCCGGGTAATCGCGGCCACCAATCAGAACCTGGCGGAGTTGGTTAGTGAGAATAAGTTTCGGGAAGACCTTTTCTACCGCCTGAATGTAATTGTCCTTAATCTGCTTCCCTTGAGACAGCGGGTCGATGATATTCCTTTGCTGAGCCACCATCTCCTGCATCGCCTTAATCAGGAACTGGGGACCAGAGTGGAAAAAATAAGTCCGGAAGTTGTTCAACATTTCTGTTCTTATGATTGGCCGGGAAACATCCGCGAGCTGGAAAATATTATTGAACGGGCCGTAAACTTCTGTGAAGGCAACACCATTACGGTGAAAGATATCCCCGATAACATAATCCAAAGAAAAAACCATTATTCCTTCACTACAGGGTCTCATTCCAGTCTGGGAAATATTCTGGGTAAACATGAAAAGGAGCTTATAGAAGAAGTATTGAAGAACTGTGGCGGCAACAAGAGTAAGGCCGCCAAAACCCTCAATATCCATAGATCGGTACTCTATAGGAAACTACATAAATATAATATAAAACTGTGACTCTACTGCAAAAACCCCTTTTGTTGCATAAGGGTTGCATAAATATACAAAGCGCTGGCGAAGCATGGACGCAGGGAGTACCCTGCACCCTGCGGGTGTTACTATTTAGGTTGCACCGGCGAAGGCGAGCCGGCAAAAAAGGGGGGGGGCGATTCGACAGGACATCGCGAGAGCGCTTCACCCTGCGGGTACGCCTGGTGCTCCCTTCGGTCGCTTTTAAGGTTGCTGAGCGGTATATTTATACAAGCCACTGGATATTGATAACTTTTTGCAGTAGTAAATAGCTATCGTTTTACGGACTTGTATTATTTTGTTACACTGCCCTATTTTGCGACACACATTTAAACGCCTTAACACGGCCTTCTTTTTATATGTTGTAGTATTTTTGGGACAACCTCTTGACCAGGAAAGTTATTATTGCATATGAAAATATCTCAAAAATGCGGGTAAAATTGGCTCATATGCCGCTTTTCAAGGGCTTATCAAGGGATTGGTACAATAATTGCATGAATTAGCTATAGGATAATATCTCAGTTATTATAGCTTTTCATAGTATTAAATGAGGTAAGGGGGTGGTTTGACTCTCATTCGCCTTGAAAGAGAAAAAAAAGGCTGTATGTACTTATCAGAAAGAAATAATATAAGGGGGTTACAAATTAATGGGATTTAATAATGTTGCTTTACTAGGTGCAGGAACTATGGGACAGGGTATTGCCTGGGCCATTGCCGCTGCCGGCAAGAATGTTATTCTTTATGATATCGATATGAAGTTTGTTGACAAAGCCATCGGAGCTATCAAGAAGGGTCTGGCCAGGGCCGAGGAAAAAGGCAAAGCTGCTCCGGGAACCGCCGATGCCGTAGTAGGCAGAATCAAAGGAACCACCAACTTTGATGACCTGGCTGCCGGCGATCTTGTTATTGAAGTTGTACCGGAAGTAATGAGCCTCAAGAAAGAGATCTACACCAAACTGGACGCCCTGATGGGACCGGATGTCATTCTGGCCACCAACACTTCCTCCCTTTCCATTACTGAAATTGCTGCCATTACCAAGAGATCTGACAAGGTAATAGGCGTACACTTCTTCAACCCGGCCAATGTAATGAGACTTATCGAGGTTATCCCTGCGGTTCAGACCGCAGATGCCACCGTTGATGCCGTAATCGAGTTTTCCAAAGAAATCGGCAAGACCCCGGTTAAAGTTAAAGAGGGTCCTGGCTTTGTGGTTAACAGAATCCTCCTGCCCGGCATGAACGAAGCTGCTTTCATTTATTATGAAGGTCTGGCAAGCGCTGCTGATATCGACACCGCCATGAAGCTCGGTGCTGGATGGCCGATGGGCCCCTTGACCCTCTGCGACCTGGTTGGTGTTGACATTGCTCTGGCCGTATGTAACACCCTCTTTGCCGAAACCGGCGATTCCAAATACCGCCCGGCACCCCCGCTGAAACAGCTGGTACGGGCCGGATGGCTGGGAATGAAGACGGGTAAAGGTTTCTACGACTACAAAAAATAGTTGAATTATCCTATAAATAGATAATTACGGGGGCTTATTGCAGAATAAAGCCCCCCGTTTATCGTAATAGCTACTTTGTGATTTATTTTTCATTTGCGTAATCGAACCATAAAAAGGAGGAGACAGCAATGGCGTTTGAAAATCTGATTCTGGAAAAAGAAGACTATCTTGCTATTCTCTATATCAACCGTCCCAAGGCCTTGAATGCCCTTAATGCTGAAACCCTGTATGAGATGGAAGAGGCCATAAAGGATATTAAAGCCGACTCCAATATCAAAGTGGTTATCGTTACCGGTGTCGGTGATAAATCCTTTGTTGCCGGCGCTGACATTACCTTTATGCTGCCCCTGTCCCCTCATGAAGGAAGATTCTTCTCCGATGTCGGAGAAAGAGTCATGCGACAATTTGAACTCATGGAAAAACCGGTTATTGCAGCAATTAACGGTTTTGCCCTGGGTGGAGGTTGCGAACTGGCCATGGCCTGCGATATCAGGTTGGCTGCCGAAAACGCTGTTTTCGCTCAACCCGAAGTGGGACTAGGAGTTATTCCCGGCTTTGGCGGAACCCAGAGACTGCCCCGCCTGGTAGGTGAAGGCCGGGCCAAAGAACTTACCTACACTGCGGATGTCATCAATGCCCAGGAAGCATTTCGCATCGGCCTGGTAAACCATGTTTATCCCGCCGAGCAGTTGATGGACGAAGCCAAAAAGATGGCCAAGAAGATTGCAGCCAAGGCTCCCCTGGCTGTTGGTTATGCCAAGTTTGCCATCGGCAAAGGCCTGCAAGTTGACATCGACACTGGCATGAGCATTGAGTCCGATATGTTCGGAATGTGCTGTGCTACTGAAGACAAGTTTGAAGGCATGGGTGCTTTTGTTGAAAAGAGAAAACCCACTTTCAAAGGAAAATAAGCCTGGAAAACTGCCAAGGGGGTTCTGCTTTAATGCAGAACCCCCTTTCATTTTAGCTGTTAAAAACTGGTTTTAAGCAATCTAAGCATTAAGCCGGTGCTGGATGCGATAGCAAATACTCAGTTAGTAAACCATTGTTTTAGTTCGGTTAATTCTTAATCTTGATGTCACTGCAAAAAGTTATAAATATGCAGTAGAGTCAATATTAATTTTGCATACCGGATTCAGGTTGCGCCGCTTTGCTCCTTAATATGGGCGCAATCCCTGTCTTCTCAATCCCATGCTTTCTTCAAGCCCAAACATCAGGTTCATATTATTTATTTCAGGCCTTGATAAAAGATTTGCAGAGCGAATCTCATATTACATGCTTTTCAGTCATTGAAATGAGGTTTGTTGTTG
>NZ_JAQVZX010000076.1 GCF_028707975.1 Syntrophomonas sp. | reverse complement strand
TTTTTCCATCAAGTAAAACCAATATTAGCAATAATATTCCCCCACAGACTATAGCGCTGTCGGCCAGGTTGAAAACCGGCCACCAACCCAGGTCAATAAAATCAATTACAAAACCATAGAAATAGCGGTCAATAAGGTTTCCCAGGGCACCACCAGCGATAAGACCGGTAGATACTGCTTCAAGCGGCGAAACCTTCCTGCGCCAGTTATAAATCACTAAAGCCATTATAACCAACAGCGCAGAAATAAAAAAGAGCCATGACTTCCCTGGCATCAAGCCAAAAGCGGCCCCTCTATTCTGTACATATGTTAAATAAAGGCCCCCCTCAATAATTATCCGACTTTCTCCCGGCAAAAATGATGCCAGAACCCAGGCTTTGCTTATTCTATCCAGTATTACGACCAGCAAAAGGCTACTCCAAAATCGCAAAATAAACCTCCCTGTTTTAGCATTAGCTACAGCAGCAAAGTATCATCAGTTTACGCAATTGACTTATAATAATCAAGCTCAGCTCCCAAAAAAGATCAGGGGATTTATCCCCTGATATTTAACAACAAATAGATAAGTAGCAAGTTATGGCCTTCTATTCTTTTTGGGGCAATTCGGGTTGATAAAGAAATAAAGGACAACATATTTGCGCATTGCTTAGTGTGATCAGTGCAAAGAAGGTGGCTAATGAAGTGCACATCAAAGAGCTAATTTTGCTAAACATTTTGACCCTCCTTCCGTATAAATAATTTTTCTATATACGCAAAAACTTGATCCAAAGTGGAAACAAATTTTTGTCCCCAACTAGTTAATGTAAAGGTCTGCCATAATATCCCTATCAGTATAGCATATGCCATATTAATGTCTTGTAAAATCTTCGCAACAATAGCCATTAAAAAAAGACCAAGAAGAACCAAAGCAGTCCTGTGTTTTAGCCGTTCTTTTTTTTCCTGGTTAACTATGGGATTTTTCAGGTCATCAACCGGTACCAGAAAAATTATTGCTCCAATAGAAACAAGCAATGTCATAGAAAACACCCAGATAAAACTGAACATAACAATATAATGAACCAAATAAGCCAAAAAAAGAAATACTACCAAGCTGATAATAGTACAACGATAGTATTTTCCGCAATGAACCCCGCCCGAATATCGCCTATACACCGCCGCTGCGAAAAAGGAATACGCTGTTTCCTTTAATAATCCCAGTAAAAAAGCAATGGATAGTATAAGGGCTATTTGAACCGCAGTTCCCAGGAATACTTCAGTTCCATAGCGGATTTCCTCTTGATTAAAAGGATGCTCAGATTTGCTAACCAGCCATTCCGCGATCCTTTCGGCTAGAGCGTGCATGAACTCCCCCCTTAGTCACTGAACCTTTAGGTATATAAATAGAGAAGACGGCCATATCCCCCCGGTTCTCTACTCTTACCAGACCATTTCTTTGCTCAAGCAGTTCTTTTACAATGTACAGCCCCAAACCTGAATGTTTACCGGTTTTAGTGGAAAAGCCCTTTTGAAACATCTTCTCTTTGATCTCCTCTTCAATATTACCGCAATTAGCCACCTCCACCACCTGCTTGTCCTTCTCATCAAAAATCTTCAACTGTACTATCCTCCGCTCCTCTTCCAGGTTCATCACAGAATCAAAAGCATTGTTGATAAGATTCCCAATCACCCGATTCAGTTCGTAGGTTGAAATAAGCTCTTGATCCATGAGGGCTTCTACGCTAACATCAAATTTGATGCCCTCAGACAAGGCTATCCCAGACTTGATATACAGGAGAGCAGACAAGCCCGGTTCACCTGTAACAACAAAATTATCAGATGAAATACTCTTGCCCATCATCTCTTCCAGGTATTTTTGGGCTTCCTCCAGATCCCCCAATTGCATCAATCCGTATAAAACCTGCCAGTGATTTACCAAATCATGTTTCTGAGCTCTTAATGCTGTGTAAAGCTCCTCAATTGAATCTAAATACGATGACTGAATCATAAACTGGCTTTCTTTATCAGTTAATTCAATAAATTGTATTATTAACAAGATAATAATTATGAAAAGTAATACTACAGCAATATTGGTGATATAACCAACAGTTGCACTTGAAATTGTCTTGAAAATATGGTTGGGTTGAACATTAAATACCGTAGCATTACAGACAATTTGTACAATAATCAGGGACAGCAAAGAAAATACCAATCCCAGTACTATATTCAGCCTTTTGCCATTTAAGTGCAGGGAATCCCCCACTCCCATAGCCCTGAAATCAAAAATATGTAGATTAAACTTCAAACATACGAAAATGATTATTATTGATAGAATAATTTGCGGCAACGGCATAAAAACCGCCAGTTGAGGCTGCAATACCATGTCGTCAAAGTTAATATTCATGAAATTAAGTATCAAGGGAGAAAACACAGATTCAGCCAGCACCAGGATAAGAGTACCAATAACTGTAACTAGAATAGACTTAAACAGGGATAACCTCCAAATGGGCATAATTATTACGGCCAAAAAAAGTGTAAGTATAGCAAAGGGAACCCCAAAAGGGAGAGACAGACTTCTTACCAGTGCTAGCGCTACCATATAACATAAGCCGGTCAAGACAACCTTTTTCGGCTGGGGAAAAATATGTACCAGAACCAGGCCTAGACTAGCCGACAAAGCACCGGAAACGAACCCAAACCCTAATTGCAGATATAGCGGAAATGGAAGCATCAATCCACCCCATTTTTCTCATTATAAATCTTCTAAACCACGTATTGTTTTTCCTGCTATTAGTATGGGTTATTTTCCCTGATTATTCAACCGATTAGTCCATTTATCATTCTGCTTCTTGTCCTTTCACGGTAAATCCCGAATTTCTATTGATTCCACTGCAAAAATTTTATAGATATGCATTAGCTTGCATAAATATACCGCTGCAGCGTCCTAAATAGCGCCCGAAGGTAGCATCAGTTGTGCCCGACAGGGCGCTACGCATGGGTAACACCTGCGGCTTGTCTCGCGGTCAAGGGGTACCGCGCTAACCTCCCATCCTGGTCGGCAACCTTAATAGTGACATCCGAAGTAAAACACCAGGAGTACCCGAAGGGTGCTGTGCCCATGCTTCGCCAACGCTCGCTTTCTATATTTATGCAATACTTTGCAACAAAAAGAGATTTTTGCAGTTAAGTCAATACTATATTTCTTTTATTGAGATAGATCGTTTTTTGCTTGAAAAAAATCTGCAGGTACTGCGCTAAATCTGGTAAAAGCAGTACCTGCATAACTACTTGCTGGCAAAACAATTCGTAAGCATCTTCTTACTATAATTACCCCATCAGGATAGATTTATATTATGATATTGTATAGGTGAGGGATAATTTGAAGCAAAAATCCCCTCGCCCCCCCTGCTCCTCACTTTCTGGTATGTTAGAGGAATATCCCTCTTCATTCTCAAATGCACTATTAATCCATATTACATCTTCGCCTTTACACTGGCAATTAAAAGGTGCATGGCCCCTAGCATCATACCTTCGGGGTAATAAGCCAGTCCTCCCTTGATATATCGTTTAAAGAGCCTATCGGCCAAATCCTTTTCCGCGACTCCTTCACTCAAGCAGCTTTTAATGTACTCAAATCCTTCTTCTGCTGCTTGCAGTGTTTGCTGGTAGAACTTATCCACTTCATCTCCCAACGGAATATCGCCATGCGCTACTCCCAGGATTTTCGCCGGATAGGACATAAGCTTTTTAAGAGTACTCATATAGTTATCATAGCCCTGGAAAAAGACTGGGGAAATCTCAGTTTCGCTGCTGCGGTAACCGGCGGCATCAGAAAGGAAGATAGCTTGATCCATTTCCAGATAAGCGGCAATAGAACAAATACTATGACCGGGAGCATCCAATATTTTAAGCTGCAACCCCAGCCCCAGATCCACAATATCACCTTCACCTACCGTACGATCTACCGGAATATTATCCAGTTCGGAGGTGTCCGGTTTTTCTTTTAAAAAACCGTTTTTGATATAAGATTCTGATACTATCGCATCATTACGGTATAAATCCTTTACTATCCGCTCCTTGGAAAGCAACTTCTGAGCCGAAGCACTGGCCAGCACCTCAGCCTCGGGAAAGATCTCTTTTAGAATGGGCAGACCACAGGAATGGTCAAAATGAGAATGCAAAATTACTATGTACTTTATCTCTGGCTTATCCTGCAGTTGGGACCACTGCTCTTGGAAAATTGTCGCAGCAGCTCTGGTTCCGCATTCCAACAAGGCTGCTTTTTCCTTTCCTACCAGGTAGAAATTGAAATAACCATTGCCCAATACCATTACATTCTCGGAAAGTTTTTGCATCGAATAATCCCCCTTCATTTTTTCTCCAATTCACGCCTTCCTTCTTTGTTCTCTATAAATCTACCATTATGCTTATTCTACTATATCCAGCTAGCTTCTGTCCGCTTTCTTTAGCCATTCTATGCTTGTTCCATAGTTATCCTGGGTTCTCCCCTCTCAAAACAATCTATCAAAAAAGTCTCATAGCCAGTAGAATTCATATGCCAGCTAGGACAGAAAGCATGAAAGTAGTAGAAGCTATGGGGGTCAAGGTAGTAAACGGAACCCACCATTAAAATCGTACCGGGATGGATCTTGTTCTGAATTCAGATCCGTCCCGGTTGCTTAATCGCTCCATCCTTCACAGCCTCAATAATAGCCTGTTCAATATACTCCTATCAAATAACCATCAAATAAACGATTTAAAAGTCCAATGTTTCGTTAGACAGCAATCCCCTTAAATACTCCTTAATCTCCGCTAAATTGCGAGCTGCGTGGGTCAAATTCAAAAACAAAAGAAAAAAGCTGAGATATTATCTCAGCGAAGTCGTGCCATACTCCCGGCAATAAATTACCTGGCTTCTTGGTGAAGTTTTAAGCACTTGTTGGTATCAGGCACTTGTTATAGCGTCCAAACACAAACTTGATACTCATTCGGCTCTTAATCAGAGCCGGCCCTGTCACAGGGGCAGCGTACCACTTGTAGAGATTAATCGCTGCGTTGTCATCTCGACCTTCGGTATAACCGCAACTTTCGCAGGTAAATATGCGAACAGTTGGGTTTAACTAGGTGTTGCCCATGCGTAGACTGCGAGCGGAATCAGTGGTTAATTTGCTTTAATCGTCTATTTCGTTTCTTTAGGGTACGCTTCTTGGCCTGCATTAACCTGCGATGCCTTTTGGAACCACGTTTAGAACGGTCTAATTTGCTTTTACAACCATAATATTGAGGTTTATTGAAATACTTATAGTATTTCGCCTTTCATCTCCCCATTGAAATAGGGGGGATAGCGGGTATCCTAAATAGTGGTGCCCGAGGCCGGGGTCGAACCGGCACGAGGGGTAAACCTCGCGGGATTTTAAGTCCCGTGCGTCTGCCTATTCCGCCACCCGGGCATGTAGTTTTTCACTTCTTATTTATCTCTAGCGCATGAATTAGTTTATCAAAACATGCTTCATTTTGCAAGTAAAATGCGTGAATGACTTGCCTTACGGTCCTACTAACCATTGGTTTCTTTTGGTAAGAAAATATATCCTGGGGACGATCCTTCTGATATATATCATAATATATCTCCCGTGTGAATCAGCGTCTATAATAACCTCCTGTAATACCCATGTTTTCATCCGGTGGTTGTGTCCCCGTGCATGGGAAGCTAATATGAAGAAGAATTTTTTCCATAAAAAAACCTTCCCCAAAAACGGAAGGCTTTCGTTTACTAATATGGAGGGCGGGACCGGATTCGAACCGGTGAATGGTGATTTTGCAGACCACAGCGTTAGCCTCTTCGCCACCCGCCCAAAAAACTCTCCTATGCTCTCATGCAGATCTTATTATAGCAAATAATTCGATTTAATAAAAGCAACAGATGATAAGCGTAATACTATTCAAAACAAAAGCGTTACTTAGTAACGCCTGGAATTCAATGGAGCGGAAGACGAGATTCGAACTCGCGACCCTCGCCTTGGCAAGGCGATGCTCTACCACTGAGCCACTTCCGCATTTTCAATGGTGCCTCGGGGCGGACTTGAACCACCGACACGCGGATTTTCAGTCCGCTGCTCTACCACCTGAGCTACCGAGGCAGGTTTATCTCCCTCGAGAAAATATGCTTTAAATGGCGAAGCCGAAGGGATTTGAACCCTCGATCTCCGGCGTGACAGGCCGGCATGTTAACCGCTACACCACGGCTCCGCAACGAAATTTATTATAGCATCAGCCTCTATTTTAGTCAACCATTAACAGCCCACTTTGTTTTAATTCTACGATTATAGTATAGAGCGACTTTGCCTTTATATTCTTTTACATGAGGCTTTTGTATAATACAAAAAATCAGCAAAGATGCCTTCTGGTAACATAATATGGGATCTTCATCTTCATAATTCTACTATATATTGAAATGATGTTTTGCTAAAGTTAATTATGCAAAACTCTCACATAGTAATTTGACCGTTATCTCTATAATTATGACAATGAGCGATATTTGTCATCTCCGCTACTTGGATTATTTCCTTCCCGCATATTTGCTGGCATTGAGGCCAGCTACCTGTCCTTCTCCTACTGACTTCGCCACCTGGTAGGGAGGACCGGTACAATCTCCAGCGGCAAATACTCCAGGAAGATTAGTTTCCTGCTGCCGGTTTACCTTTATGTGTTTATCCACTATCTCCAGGCCGGGTATTAAGCGGTCAGGGGCGGTTTCTCCGCCCAAAATGAACAAACCTTCAACTATTATTTCGCTACCATTCTTAAGCTTCAGGCCCTGAACAAAGTCAGAACCAATAATCTCCCCTGGTTTTCCGTTTATAATCTCTACTCTGGAATCGAGTTCCATTGTTCCCTGGTAGAGAGGTAAATAGTAAACCTTCCGGCAGATTTCCGCCATAAAGTTGGCTTCATTTTCTGCTTCGCCGCTGTATGCTATTAACAACACATCCTTACCCCGATAAATGGGACCATCGCAGGTGGCACAGTAGCCCAATCCCCGCCCCAGCATATCTTCTTCCCGGGGTATTGTGGGTTTATAGGGGATGCCGGTAGCTATAACAATGGCCTTGCTCTTTAGCAATTCACCTTTGACCAGTATACTATATACTCCCTCAGCTTCGTTTATGGCTTCCGCTTTACTGTTTATGATTTCAGTGCCCATTTGCAGAGCATGTTCCATAAAACAGGCCAGCAATTCTTCGCCTCTAACTCCAGGGATACCCAGGTAATTATTGATTTTCTGCGCCTTGTGTAAGGGCGGACTGCATATCTCTGCCCCGATTACCAGCACCTTCTTGTTTCGTATGGTCGCATTTATGGCTGCAGATAAGCCCGCCGGGCCACATCCCAGTATAGTTATGTCGTAAAAATCATGTTTCATAATAAGAACCACCTTCTTAGTTTATTATTTAGCATATCCTTTTAGCTTTATTTTTTTCGTAGTAGTTCCCTATTAATGTTATACTCAATAAAAATAAATGGCAACAGGAGTGATAGTCTTTGAAATATTTAGTAATCCTGGGAGACGGGATGGCTGATTATATTATTCCGGAACTAGGGGATAAAACTCCCCTGCAATATGCCCATACCCCATATATAGATTTGCTGGCCCAAAAAGCCGTTATCGGCCAGGTCAATACCATTCCACCCGGGTTCCCCCCGGGAAGCGATGTGGCTAATCTCTCAGTAATGGGTTATGATCCCAGCCGTTATTATACGGGACGATCCCCTCTGGAGGCAGTAAGCATGGGGGTGGAAATGGGGGATGAAGACCTGGCTTTACGCTGCAACCTGGTATGCCTGTCAGCTGAATCAGAATATAGTGAGCGCAAGATGCTCGATTACAGTGCGGGGGAAATTGATACCCGGGATTCCGCCGTGTTGCTGCAGCTCCTGGAAAAAGAATTGGGCAGCGCTAGTTTTCATTTTTATCCCGGTATCAGTTACCGGCACCTACTGCTATGGAAAAACGGATTAGGTCGAGAAATAATCTTAACTCCCCCTCATGATATTTCCGGTCGCCCGATTAAGGATTACCTGCCCCAGGGCCGTGATTCCGCCCCTCTCCTGGAAATAATGAGGAAAAGTTCTCTTATACTCCAGCAGCATCCCCTTTACCGTGTTCGTCAGGAGGCCGGACATAATCCCGCAAATTCGGTATGGTTCTGGGGGGAAGGAAGCAAACCTTCACTACCAAGCTTTCAAGAGAAATTTGGCCTTTGCGGCTCAGTGGTGGCAGCAGTAGACCTGGTGAAAGGATTGGGTATTTCTGCCGGGCTCAGAGCGGTCACGGTGGAAGGAGCCACCGGTGGTATCCATACCAATTTTGCCGGTAAGGCCAGAGCGGCTTTGAACGAATTGAAACAGGGCCAGGATTTTGTCTACCTGCATATCGAATCTCCTGATGAAGCCGGGCACCAGGGCAGTCTGGAGAAAAAGCTCTGGAGCATTGAGCAGCTCGATAAAGAGGTTGTTGGTCTGGTAATAAAAGAAATGGAAGAATTCGATGAACTGCGGGTATTGATTCTACCGGATCACCCGACTCCCCTGTCCATTCAAACCCACTCATCCGAACCGGTGCCCTTCCTGCTTTTTGATAATAACCAGCCGCAGGTAAATCCTGGTGGGGTTTATAACGAAATAGCCGGCAGCCAGGGTATGGTTTTTGAAAAGGGCCAGGAGCTCATGGAATTTTTTATTCGAGGGAAATTATAAAGGGGCTGTAAGAATAACTGAAACTGAAAGCAATAGGGATGTTCTTTTTGCTTTCAGTGTTTAAAGAAAAAGTGAGGGAAACAGCCTGGCAATAAGAGGTTATTTCCCTTGGCCCTCACTCTGTTTTCATTGCGACTAATGCCTGCCAGTATGAGAATTACCCGACAAAGCCGGTTTATCCCAGCTGCAAAAAGGACATAACCATTTCTTCCATCCCCTGCTGGGAGCAGACACTGCGATGTCTGATTTCCCTTCTATCCAGCTCTTGCAATCCTGCAGGTATAGCTACACCGGTATGCTGTGAGAGCAACTTCATTAATTCAAATTCATCCTTGCCCCTCATCTCTTCAGGCTCCAAAACAGCCTGAGCCACGCTGCT
>NZ_JAQVZX010000015.1:34067-36462 GCF_028707975.1 Syntrophomonas sp. | reverse complement strand
AAAACCGTCCTACTGCCCTATTACTAGCTATCGCGAACCGCCCACAGTTTGTCCTACTGCTTCCGGTTCGCGCTAAAGTACCATGACACCTTCTGGATCATAGGTTTCTTTTGCTCCCACATGTTCAACTCTTCTTTTCCAGTTAGACCCAAGCAAATAATATCTTAAACTATCTTTATTTGCATCTATCATTGCCTCTAATTCATTCTTTAAGATGACAAACTGTGCTGGTTCCAATAAACATTCAAAAACTGAATTTTGAACCCGTTGACCGTAGTCAACGCACTTTTTAGCAACTTTTCTCAAACGTTTCTGCCCATCTTTGTCAGTAGTATTAACATCATAAGTAATCAACACCATCATGATTGTTCACCCCTATTTCCAAATGAATGCCGGATAAGCATCCAAATCACCCCGCAAAAACCTAGCAAGCAATAGTGCCTGCGTATATGGCAGCAATCCTATCGGAATCTTTTCCTCCAAATATGGATGGATAATTTCTTCTTGTTTACGCTTTTGCCAGACCGTCAAGAGCATCTTCCTGGTATCAGGTAGCACATACACGGCTCCATTCTCTTTCGTTATAAAATTGTCCTTATTAATCTGCTTGCGATTAATTAATGAAAGAACCATCCTGTCCCCCAGATAAGGACGAAGTTCTTCCATTAAATCCAATGCTAAACTAGGTCGACCAGGCCTATCTCTATGTAAGAATCCTACAGCCGGATCAAGCCCTACACTTTCTAAAGCAGCTCTACATTCATGAACCAATAGTGTATAGAAAAAAGATAATAATGCATTTACATTGTCTAAAGGCGGCCGTCTACTCCTGGCAGCCATAAAAAAATCCTGTTTCTGTTCAAGAATTAGATTATCCACTTCTGAAAAATATCTCTGTGCCGCATCACCTTCTAATCCGCGTATATCATTAAGGTTTTCACTATCAAATACCTTTTTAACTGAACCAGCAAGTAAGGCAATGCTTCGTTCAATACTATCCCCAACTTTATCTGGATGATCTCTGCGTCCTCTTTGAAGGACAGCTCTACTATTCAATATTTTTGCCGCAATAAAATACTTCGCTAATACAGGAACCTTATTTTCCTCATCAGCCATACGATATTGCTTGCGTCTTAACAAAACATTGCCGGTTTGCGGTCCTTCAACCCGGGCTAAAAACCTGCCATTCGGATTTAAAAAGCTTACCGTTATTCCTTTTTCGGCACAAAGGCCCAATAAAGATGGACTTGCTCCCGGATAACCAAAATATACAATCGCTTCAATGTTATGTGATGGTACACGAAAAATAATTTTTTCCTCTAAGCGGATAAGAATATTTTCCCCTTCACGAGCCAGATATGAATCAGGCGTCGTCACATATATAGTATTTAATAAGCGCCGCAATCACTACACCTCATTTTCTACTGGTGACAATTCCTCCAATGCTTTATTCCAATAACTTCTTACACTACTTTTCAATCTTATTCTTGGCATACATACGTTTATCATGGAGCAGCTTTTGCAAACACTAAGCTTCATGTCGGGTTTCGGAGTTACCTCCTCACCATAGAGTCTATGCATATGTTGTGATAATCTTATTACTTCCCCTCTCAATTCGGTATCAAGCTTAACCTTTTCCCGCCTGCGGGTTTCTCCATAATACAAGTCTCCTTCTTCAATATCACAGTGCAGCATCTCTTCCAGGCACATGGCCTGTGCACATAATTGGATACGGTCATAATCACCTTTTTTGGATTTGCCCCTTTTGTATTCAACCGGACGGGGCAGGTATAATCCAGCTCGATCGGGGAGTGAAATTCCTGCTCCGCGCTGAAGTTCTAGGAACTCTACTAGATCAGCAACGCCATATAATCCTAAACTAAAGGATTGTAATGGCATCCCCCTCACGATTACTGCACCCGGCTTATAAGTTTTATATTCCGAGTCATGTACCCTTTCATGCAATAACCGTCCTTCTGCTGTTCTAAGGTTTTCATCCCATAGTTGCTCGATATGAATCAACGCCCACTGCCTTTCGCAAAAGGCCATATGCTGCAGGCCGGAAATGGCTAAAAGCTCGTCCTCCTGATAAATTTTAAAGCAACTCAAGGACTTCAACACCTTGAGGAATGCTATCTTTGGCAATTGCTATATTGTAGTCACTATATTTCTGAGCCGGTTTATTGCTGTCTATCCTCTCTGCAGTTATAGCATCGAAAAGAATGTTAGCTGGCGCATTACCCAATTTGCTGTCGTGTTTAAATACATATAATTTGCGACTGGACATCTTGCCCCTTGCCGCCGAACGATCATGATCAAACATATTGATTAATGCATCCCAAAGCAGTTCAAGATCATCTTCCGAGAAACCAGTCTTATATGCCAAAGGAGCAGA
>NZ_JAQVZX010000015.1:29410-33967 GCF_028707975.1 Syntrophomonas sp. | reverse complement strand
TTATCAAGTGCATACCCTAAACCGGGTTTAGTTGATTTAATCTTTTTTAGGTGGTGTTTTGAGAGCTTTACGAGCATGGGGAAAATTGCCGCAGGGGTGGTAGATGCTGTTCCATAACAACGGTCAACTATAGTTGCATTAAGTTTAGTGTCTGCTGAATCTTGCTGGGCTATTTCCAGGAGAGCAAAAAGCCTCCCTAATAAGTAACCAGGGTCTGTATTCTCTGGGTTAAGACTCATTTTAATCGCAGCCTCCTTTTCTTTTTGTCCGTGTATTCTGAATTGGCGGAGCAAACAGGCTTTTATTATCCCTGTCCTGATGGGGTTCACAATACTATCGGCCCGAATTCGGCTTAGAATAACTGAATACAGGCTTTGGGGATAGGCCCCACCACTTAAAATTGTTCGCATAAGCGCTCCTCCAAGTATGGGCGGGATGTTCTCTGTTTTTCCTCCAGTAGCGGTTTCCATTAAAATCCGCCAGACCGGGGGAAATATGGGCCGGTAATCTTTAGGCAAAACAACCAGCATATCCGCATAATGAAGGCCAACATTTTTCATCAAAGTTCCGAATTCCCCCTGGTAATAATAGCGGATTGATAAGCGAGCAGCATTAGGCGCTAAACCCAATATATAAAAACGGGTTCTTTCATCAATATCAACATTAGCCGGTTTTTTCCCATCCCGCAGTTGCATCAATATATCTCGGGTTTTTTGTATCAAAGCATGATCAATTTGCACCATTTTCTGCTCTTTGGGTTCCTCTGGAGGATCAAAGAATCCTGCAATCAGGTTTTCTTCCAGTTCCCGCTCCGCCCAGAATACAACAGTAGTATCTCCTATGCGTATTCTATTTTTTGGATTAGAAAGCAAATAGTTTAAAGCTGTGGTATAAGCAAAAGTAGTATTTACCGATACCGGTGCATTGTAGCTTTGGTTCTTGCCATATGAAACATAGGCATCATCATTAAATGATACAATCGATGCACCTGATGATTGTGCTCCTGTTACACCTTTGATAGATGTATGCAGCAGGGCAATCGGGCCTTTTTCTCCCGATACCAGGCATTGAGCTATATATGCATCAGTTTTATCGGTTTCCTGGTAGTTTTCCCAGGCTTTTTTTATAGGTGCTCGCTCATGAATATAGCCATCTGCTCCGTCTAATCTGAATACGATATTGCCACCTTCAAGTAATTGCTTTATATTATCCTGAAGCGGTTTTTCCGCAAACTGGCCGGCTTCACGAGAATTCAGGAAAGCCAAGACTGCCTTTGCCCCCTCATCCACCACCCCGGTCAGTATCTCATTGTGTAACTCTTTAAAAGCCATAAAGCAATCCCTGCTTCTTTGTTCCTTGCCTTTGTTGTCAATTCCTAACACATAGCTGCTGTTATCACAAAGATAATTTGCATTCACTCCCGAAGATCGTTTGACCTGCTCCGGTACCAGCATCTCTCTAGAAATCTTCTTGTTCCCCTTCACTTCATACAAAGGAAAAATATCTAATAGTTCTCCGTTCTCAGATAAATTGAAGGCAAAAGCAACCTTAGCTTTGCTATAGCCCACAGGAGCAATTCCTGATAGTGGGTCATTGTTTAGACGTTCGTAATACTCTTGCAAAGAATGAATAATCATGCGCTTCCCTCCTCATATAGGGATGGTACTTCTATCACTCCATGGCGCATAATAGCTCGAAAGAACAGGGGGGTCATATCATTTTTGAAATCAATATCTAATAATGTCCATCCCAAATCCTTTTCCTCCAAATCCTGGTAATGAGAAGGGGGCACTTCATCTTCCAATAGTGCAAAGTTCACAGGAAACTCGCGACAGCCGAAATAGGGTCGGTGAAAGCACTGCCCTTGTCTAGCACGGCGCAGGAACATATTGTAATGTTTTTCTTCACTATCATCCGCTTCGGCTTTTTCCGTCATCTCGAAGTATGCTTCAATAATATAGGCAACATTACGCAGCAACAAAGTGGCTCTCTGCTGACGGTTATCTTCAATAGTTTGGCGCAATAACACTTCTTTGCCATTCATGGCACGCTTCACTGTAACTGCTGATATGCGTCCACTTAGCTCATTACGGCGAAAACTGTCAAATTTAATCTCATTCAGTACCGTAATGCGCTCAATTACCCATCTTATGGCTGGCTTCCAGTGGATTGCTTCAAATATGCCCCGTGCTGCTGAGGGAGTAATGACATCATAGCTTACCCGCTCCACTTTCATTTCCGGTCGGGTAAAACAGGCAAAGTCACCCCATACCTTTAGTTTTACTCCATAGCCCATTTCTTCACCTCACTTTATCCCGAATTACACAACATAGATATCTGTTTCGACATTACTCAATGGCAATAATCCCATGTTATCATCGTAATTATTCACCTCCTCCATAACATTGAATAAACCTGCCACTTTACGAATACCACCTACCTTTTCGTAGGCAATAGCTTCCCATGGGGTGATTCCTACTGTATATCTTTGCAAGCTCCGGGCAAATCCTCCCGGGTTATCGCTATAAGCTGCTTTTTTGATAATATCCTTACATTCGTTATCTACAGCAATTACTACCGGTACTGAAACATCGTCAATAAACCTGAATTTTTCAGCTACATCCCGAAACGGGAACAATAGCTTACTAGCACATTCTTCAAAGTCCTTTAGTATTCCCAACTCATCTAACTGCTCTCCGGCCAGGTCAAAACGCAATTCAAAAAAACTCTTAATGGCCTGTGGCGATAAGGGGTCACCATATTTATGCAATACTTTCTCTCCCAATGCTGCCATACGTTGAAACCAGCCTTCCGGTACCCCCTGCTCTGGAATAAAGACCCATACCTCCCCTTGACCGCCTATCCCTTCGCGATTACAACGACCAGCTGCCTGGGCAATTGCGTCAATTCCAGCAATTGCCCTGTAAACTACCGGAAAATCCACATCTACCCCAGCTTCGATTAATTGGGTAGAAATCACCCGGCAGGTCTTTCCTTCAGCAAGACGCTGACGTATTTCCGCAATTTTGTCACTTCGGTGTTTTGGATACATATAAGCACTCAAGTGATAATTGCCTTCGGCTTCCGGCAAAAGCTTATACAGAGTTCTGGCATGTTTGCGGGTGTTTACTATGCATAGTACTTGCTTTTGCTCAGCCAGTTTCTTAACTAGTTCCTCATCTTTTAAAATTCCTGCCGTTCTGACCGTCACCCTCTTACTTAAAACTTCATAAAGTCGTTCGGCATCAGGCATTATTTCTGTTACTTGCAGCTCTTTGCTCCACAGTTTTTCCAAGTGCGGCTGGGTTGCGGTGCAGAATACTATAGTGACACCGTAACGCAGCAGCAGTTCTTCTAAAATAGCCAGGCAAGGTAGTAAAAGCCTGTCCGGTAAGGTCTGAGCTTCATCCAATATCACTATACTATTTGCAATGTTATGGAGTTTTCGGCAACGGGAAGGTTTATAAGCCAGAAGAGATTCAAAGAATTGAACATTAGTGGTTACTATCACGGGTGCATCCCAGTTTTCTGCTGCTAATCGATATTTGTATTTGGGATTGTTTTCATCTTCCTCAAAATCATAATTTCTATGATGTTCTAATACAGCATCATCTCCCAGAGCTTCTCTAAAAACAGCAGCATTCTGTTCAATAATACTGGTAAAAGGTACTGCATATATTACTCGCTCCATTCCATGTTTACTGGCATGGCGAAGTGCAAATTCCAGGGAAGAAAGCGTTTTCCCCCCACCAGTAGGAACGCTAAGACTAAATAAGCCCTTTTCTTTTTCTGCCGCTTGCCGACAACAAGCCCTCACATGTGCCCGTTCGCGTTTAACAACAGGGCTTTTGGCTTTTTTGCTTATCTTGTCAATATGTTGTTCCAGTTTATAATTCAGGGTTTTGATATCAGGGAATTCTCCTCGCATTTCGTTTTTTCCTTTTGAATAAAACTTTTCTGTATCAAGAAAATCCGCATCGACCAGGCAGGAAAAAAGCATTCGCACAAAAAAGGACAGTGAAAATCCCGGCTTATCAGACCTGCCCAAATTTAGCCCGGGCAACTGGGGCTGCAGGAGATTCTCTTTATAAAAGGCATCATAGTTTGGAATATCTTTTGCCAGTCTACCCATAAGCGAAGTCTCGTCTGCATCACTCCCCCCATTTGGCAACCCACCATGATGTCCAGCACTTACATAACCCAATAAATTTCCCCTGTTTCCGTAGAGTTTATATGCTATTTGGGCTCCGGCAGTAGAATGATCCACATTTATGTTCATTCCTTTAAGCTTGTCTTGGTAGCTATTGGTATACTTTCCTCCATCATGTAATAATCCCGCCAATTCCCCCCATTCTTCCGCTCCAAAATAAGAAGCAAAGATTCCTGCCAGTTGTGATACATTTTCCAAATGATTTTTCAACAATTGCCAGTTTTCATCTTCACCTTCAGTCGAATGAGCAAAATACTTTATCATTTTAACGCCTCCCACACTTAAATAATTGTAAAAACGCCGCTTTTTTGAATAACTTGATGTATGCTTAATAAATCGCTATCCTT
>NZ_JAQVZX010000015.1:0-29310 GCF_028707975.1 Syntrophomonas sp. | reverse complement strand
TTTAATTTTTGTGTTGTTTTAATTGGATTTATTAATAGAACTTACTTTATTAAATTTGATTGCTCAAATTAATCATGTTAAAATTTTGTTGTCGCTTATGTCCATGGTATTGAGCATATGCGTGGATTGAAACAATTTTATTTTTGTGTAGCCACTAAATGATGAAACTCTTTGACAGAAACACAACCAGGAGGCTGTGTTTCTGTCTTTTGTGACCGACCAGGCTAAAAGTAGGAGTTTTTTATCCCTGAGAATTAAAGATATAATCTGCACTAAATATTGGAGATGGATTGTAGGGTAGCAGTAAATACATAGTGTTTGTTGCGAAAATGCAGGAGAGGAAATTGAGATGTTTGGCATAAATTTAATCCGAAAAGAGTTCATTTATAACATGTAAGTTTATATAAGGATTTAACCTTACTCCCCGGCCCTCACTGGAGCAAGAAGTTCTGTTTCCATCCCATCCAAAACTTCAACGGGGAAAGGCAGGTTGTCCAATATTTCCCTTATTTCGGGGATACTGTCTTCGGTTCCTCTTATTATTAGCAGACCTGAGCTGGAGTCAATAGTAGAAACGATTCCCAGGTGATCATAGGCCTCAATAATCTTGGTAAGCAGGTCAATTCGTTGGGGGATTAAGCGCAGAAGTATTTTATCCTTGATTGACTGTCCCCCCTTTTCTCAATATGGAAAATTCAGGCAGGCCGTGGTCAAAGGGAATCAAGACCTTTTGTTGGGGATGCCGGGCCCGGTCCAAGGCCGCTAAATCTTCATCATATAGTTTCTCCAACACAAACCCCAAAAGCTCTCCTCCGGGCAATAAAAATTCCAAATAATCGCCACAGCCGAAATTAGCCCTTTGTTCTACTTCAATCATACCTTGCTGCTCGCGATAGCCGGTAACAACAGCGCAAAATTCCGCCCGCAGCGGCATTTCTTCCTTGTCGATATCCTGAGCCCGGTCTTCTTCTCCGCCAATAAAAGCACTGGTAAAGGGCCGGGTAGCGGTCTTATGCAGCTCTGCCATCCAGACTTTCAATTCCTCAACCGTAAAAGGGGCCGTACTATACCGGTCTATGGCCTGGCGGTATACCCGGGCCACACTGGCAAGATAAAGCGGGCTTTTCATACGCCCTTCCACCTTGAAGGCATCTACTCCCGCTTCCACCAGGCGGGGGATATATTCCAAGAGGCAAAGGTCGCGCGAATTCAGTATATAACTGCCTCTTTCATCTTCCTCTATGCCAAAATACTCCCCAGGTCTTTTTTCCTCGACCAGGGCGTAACGGTAGCGGCAGGGGTGGGCACAGGCTCCCTGATTGGCGCTGCGACCAGTCATGTAGCAGGAGAGTAAGCAGCGTCCCGAATAAGAGACACACATGGCGCCGTGAACAAATATTTCGATCTCCACACTGCTTTTCTTTTTGATTTCTTCGATTTCACGAAGGTTCAATTCCCGGGCCAGGACAATGCGTCGGGCTCCTTGATCCTGAAAAAAGGAAGCCGCTTCGTAATTGCTGACATTGGCCTGGGTGCTTATGGTTACTGGAATTGAAGGAGCATATTTTTGCGCCAGGCGTAAAACCCCCAGATCCGAGATTATGAAACCATCTGGTTGCAAACTAGCCATTTCTTCCAGGTAGGCTGGTAATTTAAGCATATCCTGGTTATGGGCCAGGATATTTACGGCCAGGTAAGCCTTCTTCTTTCTACTGTGGGCAAATGCAAGGCCTTCCTCTATCTCGGCCCGGCTGAGGTTTCCGGCATAAGCTCGGAGGCCAAATTCCTTGCCGGCAAAATAAACGGAATCCGCGCCGAATAATATTGCCGTTTTAAGTTTTTCCAGGGTTCCAGCAGGAAGCACCAGTTCGGGCCCTTTCATCAAACAACCTCCTAACAAGTCCGGAATAACTGTAAGGATTTATTGTCCATATTCTTTTTGCGCTTGCAGATGTTCATTATAAGTGCGGGAAAAGAAATGGCTCCCATCACCTTTGGAAACATAGTAATAATAAGAATGCTCCTGGGGATTTAGAGCGGCATTTATTGAAGCCTCACCCGGGCAAGCAATTGGACCCGGAGGCAAACCCGCATATTTGTAGGTATTATACGGAGAGTTCACTTCCAAATCGGCGTAAGTTACCAGTTCTTTATGCCTCTGCAAGGCGTAGAGCACACTGGCGTCAATCTGCAACAGCATGCCGGCATTCAATCGATTTAGTATTACTCCCGCAATCACCGCTCTTTCTTCTGGCACCCGGGCTTCTTTTTCTATTAGGGAAGCCAGGGTAATAGTCTGGTAAACACTCCATTTTTTAGCCTGAGCCTGCTCGGCAAACTTTTTCTGCCATACCTGCTCGAAATTGTTCAACATAAGCGTAATTATCTGCTGGCAGTTATAATCTTCAGGAACAAAATAAGTCTCCGGATATAAAAAACCCTCCAGCCGCTTCTCGTTTTCTAAAGGAAGCGCTTTTAAAAAAGCAAAATCATAATCCTGCCTGACGCTCCTCTTCCATTCTTCCTGACTGCAAAGCTGTTTCTTCATAAGCATCCGCCCGATTTGCTCCAAAGTGTAACCTTCAGGAATAGTAAAGGAAATGTTGACTACCCGACCCTGAACAATATCATCAACGATCTCTTTCAGCGACTGGCTGCGGCTAAAGCGATAGTGACCCGCTTTCAGTCTGCTATCAAAAGCATTCTTCTGACAGTAGGCTAGAAAGACATTTTGCTTATGTATCAGCCGCTCATTATAAAGTATATCTGCTACCTGCCTGGCACCGGTCTTTTCTGGAATTACAATGTCCACCATACTTTTGTCAGCAGGATCCACCGGCTGGTACTGGCGGGCAATCATTTGCCCGGTAAATAAAACCCCGGCCAATATAAGAAAGAAAACCGCCAGTACTATTGCTGCCACTTTGGGTTTCGCCAGTTTCAACTTTATTTCACTCATTTCTCTCCACTTTCCTCAGCAATTATTTCTAATCATCGGCGTCTGGCGACCATTCCGTCCTCCGTCTTCTGTCTTCCGATTTCCTATATTGTAATGGGCGGCGTATCCTCATCCTCATTCTCCGGCAGCGGGATCGGGACTTCCGGCGGCTCAGGTTCCACCAGCGGCGGTGCCTCGCCGGTACCGTCACCAGCCGCGTCAGGCTCAATTTCATTTTCGGGATTCTCAGAATTATCAGGATTCTCCGGCGGCGATTCCACCGTGACACTCGGGCCTACATAGATCAGCTTATCCAGAGGCTTGTAATAGTCCGATGCCAGTTGCTCGCTTTTAACTACCCGACCTTCCTCATCCATGAAACTACGGAAAGATCTGACTACATAGCCTTGAATGCCGGCATGGTCAACTTTTTCCTGCCCTGGATTCAGGCTAGGTTCGTTTTGTCGTATTTCCTTAAATGCAATAACCCGGTCAGTGATAGTAGATAATCGAATTTTTCTTTTTTCCGTCAGGTTGCCGTAAATATTCATAGTCAGCTTACCAGCCTGAGCCCAGGCTCTTATGTAAATGGGATAGGCACTGTTATTCTTGAAACGAAAATCCTGCAATCCGTATGCTACAGTAGCATCCCGCCCCACGGGAACATAAGCCACTGCCAGAGCATGATTGTGTCTCTCTACTATCTCCAGGCCAGCCAGCAAAACAGCATTATAAAGGGTGGATGAAACCTGGCATACACCCCCTCCCAGGCCGGGCTCAAACTTTCCATTGACAATAACCATAGCATCACGATAGCCGGCTTCAATCACTCTTTCCCCCACCCACTGGTTAAAAGAAAAAGTTTCGCCGGGAACCAGCATAGAGGTGTTAATAGCCGCAGTTGCCAGATAAAGATTGTGGGAACGGTTTATCTCATTAGCATTATACCAGGTGGAAAATGAGGCTAGTTCCCCCATATTGCTTAAATCCTCATCCTTTACCCGGGGCCATTCTTCTTGTATGATAATGGGAATTTCGATGCTTTCCATTGCGCCCCATTCCTGAGGAAGCTTGGCAAAGGTCTGCTCAGTATCTACCTTTAAACCTTTCCTGGCCGGGATTAGTACCAGTCCTTTTTCTCGGTCTATCTCCAGGCGAGCATCTTCCGCCCCCACCCCCAGAACCTTATTCCACTCATCAATCATCTGGGCTTTGATTTCGGGCTTATATTCCAGCTTCATCGGATAGAAAACTTCCTGGGAACCATCCATATTGGAGAGCTTGGAAGTCCAATCCCGCTTCTGCTCCTGCTGCCAGACCCTATTAACTACATCCTCATAGTCAATTGCATAACTAATTTCCGCCAGGGTATTTTCAAAACTATGATCCTGGTAGTAAAATACAACCGGTATATTTTTATAAGCATCTAAATCCTGCTGTAGTCTTGACACAGCCTGTTTACTGGTATATCCCCCTACCTTCGTAGAAGCAATTTTGACCCCCGGCAGGAAATAGGGCGATTTGTAAAATACCTGAAAAAAATACATCGCTCCCGCTGAAGCTATTCCCAGCAGCAGTATCAAGCTAAATACTATAGTTGTTTTCACTTTCCCCTTGGCCAAAATCCTTCCCCCCACCACCATCTATCCCCAAAAGAAAAAAAGGAAGCCTCGCGGCTCCTTTTTCCCAAGACTATAGCTCTTCACTATCCACGAGTTCCTGCCAAGCTTCAACTACCATTTCCCATTCGGTTTCATCATCGATATCACTCAACAATTCATTGCCTTCCTCATCAATAATTACTTTCAGGATAACTACTTCACCGTCTTCTTCGTCCAACTCCTCTTCTTCTTCTTCATCCAGTGGAACCAGAACCCGGTACTTGTCATTCTCAATTTCCAATTCAGCCAACAGTTCAAACAGGTGCTCTATTCCATCCTCATCAACCAGTACCAAAATCGGGAAATCTTCCTCCAAAAATTCTTCGGTCATAAAGTCACCTCTTTCATTAGATAAATGTAATTCTATTGTTTTCCACAGCTGTTGTCAAATCTTTCCTCACCGTAGATTAAAATTTATATTTTTTCCCGCTGCAACCCCCGTCCAAATAAGCCTGCAGTATGTGAACCGCCGCTATTTTATCAATCAATTCTTTTCTTCTTTTACGCGAAAGATCAGCCTCCAGAAGAACTCTTTCAGCACTCTTACTGCTCAAGCGCTCATCCCAGAATTCAACCGGTATCTTAATATCCTCATGCAAAGCCTGGGCAAATTCCTGAGTTTCCAGAGCTTTAGGCCCCATAGTCCCATTCATATTGAGGGGAAGACCCAATACTATCTTTTCGACCTCGAATTCCTGGCAAAGCCCCTTCAAATAACTCAAGTCTTTCTTCAGCCCTTTTCGCTGCAAAATCGAATGCCCTTGAGCCGTCCATCCCATAGGGTCACTGAAGGCAATACCAATCCTTTTTTCACCAAGATCCAATCCCATTATGCGCATAGAGCCCTTCAGGTCCTCCTCTCTGATGAGTCATGGAGAACAGATTCAGCGTGAACATGTCATCGTTAATCATAATAAATCTGCGTAAATCTGCATCAAATAAATTTATTTTCTTACTACACCATTATAATTCCAATTCTTGAATATAGGCCCGGGATTAAGACCAGCCCTCAAAATTTACTTGCCTTTCCCCGTGCTGTTTTGGAGGTAGTTTTTTAATAAAACCTCCATTATTTCATCCCGGTCTACTTTGCATATCAAGTTGCGCGCCTCACTATGACTGGTTATGTATGCTGGTTCTCCTGAAATCATATACCCCACCAGTTGATTGATCGGATTATATCCCTTCTCCTGCAAAGCCTGGTATACCGTATGCAGGATGGCACGCACTTTATTCTCATCATCACGATCCAATTTGAAACTAACCGTTTCGCCTGGTATTTGAGGCATAGTCAACACCTCCCTCTACCAGAATTTCTCCACTACTCCCTCAAATTCCTGCGCTTTAGGATAAGGTTTTTTTCACCATTTTCCTGGCCTCGGCCAAGGCCTCAGAAATTTTGGTCTTGTCCCTACCTCCAGCCTGGGCCATATCGGGACGCCCTCCACCTCCGCCACCAGCTACCTGAGCAGCTGCACCAACTATCTTGCCAGCATGGAGTCCCTGCTCCAGCAAATCTTTGCTCACAAAACAAACAAAGGATATTTTCTCCCCTTTTATCGAAGCCAACATAACTACAGCCCGGCCCAGTTTATCTTTCAAGATCTCGGCATTTTGGCGCAGGCTACCCGGGTCTTCAATATCCACCGCTTCAATCAAAATCCAGGCATCATTTAATTGATAGGCCTTGTTAAGCAGTTCATCACTGGAAGAACGCGATAAACGCTGCTGCAAGATTTCGATCTCTTTATCTTTTTCCTTGAGCGAATTGTTCAGTAATTCAATCCTTCTCCCCACCTCCAGCGGTGAGCTGCGCAAAGCCAAAGCCGCCTTTTTTAACTCATCTTCCACCTGCTTAAGGTATTCCATGGCATATCTACCGGTTATAGCTTCAATTCTTCTCAGTCCTGAGCCGATGCTTCCTTCTCCGGTAATTTTAAATAAACCGATTTGGCCGGTATTTTCTACATGAGTCCCCCCACAGAGTTCGCTGCTATACGATTCAACCTGAACTACCCTTACTTCTTCCCCGTACTTTTCCCCAAAAAGGGCCATAGCCCCCATTTCCCGAGCCTCTTTTTGAGCAGTTACCGTGGTGCTCACGGGATAAAGCTTCCATATAGCCTCATTTACCATCTGCTCAATTTGAAAAAGTTCTTCATTACTTAAAGCCTTGAGGTGAGAAAAATCAAAGCGCAGGCGGGTGGGTTCAACCAGCGAACCTTTCTGCTGGGCATGTTCCCCCAGCACTTCCCGCAGGGCCCGGTGCAAAAGATGAGTGGCGGTATGATTTCCGGCCGTATCCATCCGGGCCCGGTCATCCAGCTGCAAGCTAACCCCTTCGCCAGTTGTCAGCGCCCCCTCCACTATTCCATAATGGAGGATCCAGGCGCTGAGCTTCTTGACATCCTGCACCCGTAGTAATCCTTCCTGTCCCTTTACAATACCACCATCCGCCACCTGTCCCCCGCTCTCTGCATAAAAAGGAGTTCGGGCCGTAATTAAAACCACTTCTTCGCCATTGAGCGCTTTATCTGCCAGAGCGCTATCTTTAATAATGGCCAGAAGTACTGAGTCGTCAATAGTTTTTTCGTAACCGGTAAAATTGCTGGGGGCGATACCGGCAAGTTTTTCCGATAATAAGCGTTCCTGTCCCAGCAAATCTTCGCCTTTGTTAGCCTGCCGTGCCCGCTGACGCTGCTCTTCCATGCTCCGATCAAAACCCGTTTTTTCTAGTGTCAAATGATTTTCTTCCGCCATATCTTCAGTCAAATCCAAAGGGAAGCCATAGGTATCATAAAGCATAAACGCTTCTTCGCCCGGGATTACATTATCACCTCGCTGACGTGCCCGCTCCATTATCTCTTCGGCCTTTTTCAAACCATCATTCAAGGTAAGCAGAAATCGTTCTTCTTCCAGGTGGATTACTTCTTGGATAAAATCCTGTTTCTCCTTAAGCTCGGGATAAGCTTCTTGCATTATATTGCAGACCACACCCACATTTTTATAAAGGAAAGAACCCTCAATACCCAATAGGCGTCCAAAGCGCAAAGCCCGGCGCAATATCCGGCGCAGAACATAACCCCGTCCATCATTACTGGGAAGCACACCATCGGCAATCAAAAAACTGCAAGCCCGGCTGTGGTCAGCGATAACGCGGAAAGGAAAGCCTGCTTCCCCCTGCTCATAGGCTTTTCCGCTTAGTTCTTCAATCCTTTTAATAATGGGGATAAACAAATCCGTATCAAAATTACTGTCCACTCCCTGCAAAATTGAACTCAGCCGTTCCAACCCCATACCGGTGTCAATACTGGGGCGGGGCAATGGCGTCATTTCACCGCTTTCATCCCGGTTATACTGCATAAAGACCAGGTTCCAGATTTCCAGCCAGCGGTCACAATCGCAAACCCCGATGCCACAGTCGGGAGCACCGCAGGAATACTCGATTCCCCGGTCATAGAGTATTTCGCTGCAGGGACCACAGGGACCGGTGTCCCCCATACTCCAAAAATTGTCCTTTTCTCCCAGCCTGACAATACAGCCGGGGTCAATCCCGCTTATCTCCGGCCATAAAGCAGCCGCCTCATCATCATCCTGGTATATGGTTACCCAAAGTTTTTCCTGGGGAAGTCTCACTACCTCTGTAAGGAATTCCCAGGCATAACGAATAGCCTCGCGTTTAAAGTAGTCACCAAAAGAGAAGTTGCCCAACATTTCAAAAAAGGTATGATGTCTGGGGGTGCGCCCCACGGTGTCCAGATCATTGTGTTTCCCCCCTGCCCGGACACACTTCTGGGAGCTCGTAGCCCGAACATATCTGCGTTTATCCAGTCCCAGGAATACATCCTTGAACTGGTTCATACCGGCATTGGTAAATAAGAGAGTAGGGTCATTGACCGGCACCAGCGCGGAGCTTTCCACCACGCTATGCCCTCTTTCCTTAAAATATTCCAAAAAGGTTTTCCGGATTTCTGCACTGCTCCACACAGTATTGCCTCCTCTTTTCTACAAATAAGATTGTTAATCTATTTTCTTGTAGAAAATCAGCTTTGTCAACTTGCTGGATTGCTAGTCAAAGAATTATTCCTGTTAGAACCTTTCATGCCCAGAGGACACAGCCACCGATAAAAAGCGACTAGCTTTCTACCATCTTTAGGAAAACCCACTGGGCCAGAACCTTCAGGGTAGCAGCCAGGGGCACGGCCAGGAGCATGCCCCAGATGCCCATCAGCTTACCTCCAGCCAGCAAGGCAAAGACAATAAGAAGAGGATGCATACCCAGCTTCCCCCCCATGATTCGGGGAGTTATAATGTTACTCTCTACTTGTTGGATAAGAAGAACTGCCAGTCCCATGTATAGTGCAAGTTGCATAGAATCGGAAAGAGCAATAAATATCGCAAAAAAGCCGCCTAAAAAAGCGCCGAAATAGGGAACTAAATCAGCTACGCCAGCTATCAAGCCAATCAAAAGGGGGAATTTCACCCCCAGCAAAGTTGCGGCAACTCCAGTAAAGATACCTACAAAAGTGGCAATTATCAAGTGACCTTTAAGAAATTCAATTAAAGCCTCATCTATCTTTTCCAGAACGGCCTTAATATCCCGGCGGAAGGAAGGGGAAAAAAGGCTTAAGAAAGCATCGCGTATTTTTTCCCAGTCATTTATTATATAAAAGGCCAGAATAGGGGAAAAAGCCAGGGCCAGAAACTTTCCCAGAAAACTGTAGAAGCCACCCAAAAAATCCTTTAAGCCCTCAAATAGCTTGTTTTCTATCTGCTTGAGGTTTTCCTTTAGTATAGGTGTCAGCTTGCCTAATTCCATCCCATCTATGCTTTTTGCCATGTCCCGGGCCTGTTCAGCGTAATCAGGCAGAATCCCTGCCATCTGGTGTAATTCCACAACCATAGCAGGTACAGCCAGGGAAAAAAATAGGAAAAAGGCCGCCAGTACCACCAGATAGAGGACTAAAATCGCCCAAACCCGTTTTAAACCCTTCTTTTCCAAAAAAGATGTGGGGCGAAAGAGTAAATAAGCCAGAACCGCCCCCAGAAAAAAAGTAAGCAAAACTTCTCTGACCAGGAATAAAAAATAAATGCTGGCCAGAACCACCGTAATAAAGAAGAAATATCGATATATCTTACTACTGGCAGGCAGCATTTCCTTTGCCCTCCCTTGGAACGGCTTTTAATAAGAAAAGTGAGGCGTGAGGGTAAGGGGTGAGGGGTTATACCAATAGCATCTCACCGTTTATGCACAAGCGCATTCACTTACCACCGCTTGTTTCCTTCACCCTGCACCCTACGGGTATCACTATTTAAGGTTGCAGCATCAAAACTCCCGTTCTTCAGTACTCCCATTTTGATCGCTGCTTGTGTCCTCTGGGCTTGGGTGTTGATTAGAGAACCTGAGAGGAGCTTTCCATAGCTACCAGGGTTCCATCTTCAGCCACTTCATAAAGGTTGAGCATACCTTTACGAAAATTAAATTCTAGAAAACAGTTCCAGCAATAATACTGATCACTACCCACCCGACCAACCTGCAAGCCACCACAGACGGGACACTTGATAATCATTCCTCTTGGCTCCCTTCAGCAGCCAGGACTCCGCTCTTGACACTCTTCCAGGAAACCTCCTGCAGGGACAACTCCATCCGCCCCTGGAGAATATCGTTTATGGCCCCGGAGGAGATTTCCAGGCCTTGAACCTGTTTTTCAGCCGGGGAAAGAATAAAATCGGAGACTATGCCCAGTTCTTTTCCCTGCCAGTCAAATACGGTGTCTCCCAGCTTTTTCTCATATACTGATAATTCTTCCCCATGGGCATAAGATTTAATACAGTTCAGATCCCAGATCTTTACTGCTTCCGGAGTTAAATCAAAATCATCGCGAAAGATAAGGCCATCTTTACCATCTTCCCCTCGGACCACCAGGTATAGAAGTCCAAGATCATCCCCAATGACCGCCTTTTGCACCACCGCAACTACTTCTGCCTGGGGAGCTAAAAAAACAGGTAAGTACTGGATATTGCGCGTTTTCAATCATTTACCCCCTTTGCCCTTAGGAGTTTAAGCAATAGTTATTTTTAATGTCACTGCAAAAAGCATTTTTAGTTTGTCACAGATTGAGATTTTGATGCAGAATGTTAGGGATAAGGGGGTTCTAGCAAAGCCATAAAAAAAGAAGGGTTTCACCCTTCCCTAAATACTACCCTGGCGATTTCTCCAAATAAAATCAATCCGGAGTCTGCGGAGCCGTTTTTCTCCGCCTGGATAATGAAAGTTATGCTAAAATTGGTATAGGAGTTGCCGTTTGGCGGTTGGTCACTTTCCCGCGAGGGGAGGTGATGCCTGTGGTTACCTGGACAGGACTTTTTGGTTTTTGCCTGGTGATCGTAGGGATTATTTCCTTGTGTAGCAAACACAAGCAATAATAAAACGACCGCCTGAGTAAGGCGGTCAAGCCACATTTAGGACTAGCCGCCACACAAAAAGCGGCAACTCCTTTATTAACCATATGATAGCATGCCAAAAAGCGTTCGTCAATCAAAGCTCTATGCCATGATTGTCCCCCCGCCCAAAACATAATCTCCCTGGTAATAGACTACACTTTGTCCAGGGGTTGCGGCCCGCTGGGCCTCTTCAAAAACAAGTTCCCAGATATCATCCTCGATATAGTGCAAGATAGCTTCCGCCTCCCTGGCCGCATAGCGAATTTTGGCCTTAACCCTGATGGGCAACTCAAAATCTTGGGAGCAGATAAAATGATTCTGTCTAAAGCGAAGTACCTGGCTGAATAGTTCTTCATTCTCCCCCAGCAGGATCTGGTTTTTTTCGGGATCAATTTTGAGCACATATAGCGGACGCCCGGCACTTATTGCCAACCCCCGGCGCTGGCCAATGGTGTAAAAGGGAATACCGCGATGCCTTCCCAGTACCTTTCCCGTCCGGTCCAAAAAACTGCCTTCTTTATAGCTTACCTGCGGGCGGATGAAATCGCGGTAATCCCCAGGTATAAAGCATATTTCCTGGCTTTCTTTTTCCTCGGCCAGCTGTAGATGATAGCGGCGGGCTATCTCTCGCACTTCTTCTTTCCTATACCCGCCTAGGGGAAAGATGAGACTGGACAACTGCTGCTGCTTTAAGCGGTAAAGAAAATAGCTCTGGTCTTTACGAGGATCTACGCCTTTTATAAGGCGGTAACATTGACTCTTGTCATCATAATCGATGCGGGCATAATGACCGCTGGCCACTTTATCGGCTCCCCAATCCAGCGCGGCCTTTAACAGCAAGCCGAACTTAATCTCTTCGTTGCATTTTACACATGGATTGGGGGTACGGCCCTGTTCATATTCCATACAAAAATAATCCGCCACGGCTGACTGAAAAGCCTCCCGCAGATCCAGCACCTGATGCTCAATTTGCAGTTCATTGGCTATCCGGGCGGCTTTTTCCCCGGCTTCCCGCTGCAGGTGAACCATGGTTAAGCCGATGACTTCATATCCCTGCTCCCGCAACAGCAAAGCAGAAACCGTACTATCTATACCTCCGCTCATCAATACTGCAACTTTCACTCTACCGTCTCCCTGAATCATTTCTACTATTATACCCTTTTCAATACTCTTCAGACAGTTTAGCATTTAAGCATCGGAAGAAACTGCGAAGCAGTTTCAACGAGAGCGCTGCAAAGAGGACGCGGGATTAGAACCCGCCGTCTGTTTTGTTAATAGGAACCCGGCTGCTTAAAGAAGCGAGGGACATAATTCACCTCGTTACAAATGACTTGCTGTCTTGGCAGGTCAGAACATTTATTCTATAATGAGCTTAAGTTTACCTGATACTATTGAAAATTATGAGGAGAAAAACTATGGATTTATTTTCGCTCGCCAATGAGGAAAAATTTAATACCCATACCCCTCTGGCCTGGCGAATGCGCCCTCGCAGTCTTGATGAAGTCGTAGGTCAAGAGCATATTATCGGGCCGGATTCTCCCTTGCGCCGGGCTATTGAAAATGACCGCCTGCAGTCTTTTGTGCTCTATGGTCCTCCCGGCAGCGGCAAAACCACTATTGCTTATATCATTGCCCACACCACCTCTTCTCATTACGCCGCCATTAAAGCCGTAAGTTCTGGTGTTAGCGAAATACGCAGAATTGCTGGCGATGCCGCTGATCGCCGCAAATACTATCAACAAGCAAGCATCATCTTTGTAGATGAGATTCACCGTTTTAACAAGTCCCAGCAGGATGTACTACTACCTTATGTTGAAGATGGCACCCTGATTTTAATCGGGGCTACAACAGAAAACCCTCTCTATGAAATGAATAATGCGCTCTTGTCTCGTATGAAGCTATATGTTATGGAAGCTCTAAATGGCGATAGCCTCCGCCGCATTGTTGAACAGGCCCTTAGTGACCCGGAACGGGGCCTGGGACAGCAAGATAGCAGTATTGATGAGCAGAGTATGGCCATGATTGTGCAAGCAGCGCAAGGGGATGCCCGTACCGCCCTTAATATCCTGGACACCCTGCATAATTCCTATAGCAATAAAGATGGCAGTCTAAGGATTACCCCTGAACTGCTGGAGAAAGTCACCGGACGCCTGATCCTCAAGTATGACCGCAGTGGGGATTACCATTATGATACTATTTCCGCCTTTATTAAAAGCATACGAGGCTCTGATCCGGATGCTGCACTGTTCTGGCTGGCGGTAATGTTGGAAGGAGGGGAAGACCCCAAGTTTATTGCGCGCCGCCTTATCGTCCATGCCGCAGAAGATATCGGACTGGCTGACCCCTATGCCCTTACCCTGGCTGCTTCTGCCGCCAGAGCCCTGGAGTTTGTGGGGATGCCCGAAGCCCGTATCCCCCTGGCCGAGGCTACCATATACCTGGCTGCCGCTCCCAAAAGCAACAGCAGCAAAGTGGCTATTGATAAGGCCATCTATACGGTGCACAACACTCCCCGGATTATTGTTCCAGCACATATTGCCGACAGCTCTCATTCGCAGTCGGCATCATTGGGTAAAGGTAAAGGCTATAAGTACCCTCATGATTATGGAGGTTATGTGGAACAGGAATATCTTCCCCAGGGGATTAAGGGGATTACCCTGTACGAACCGGGGAAAAATGGCTATGAGCAAAATATTCAGGAGTTCCTACAGAAAATGAAAAACAGCCATCCCCATAAAGGCGGGAAATCATAAGGATAAATTGTGAACCCGCACCAATGGCAAGCTATAGTCTGCCATCCTCTTACTTTCATGGATGGATTAAAATAATGTAGGCAAAGCACGCGAATGGTAGTATAATAAGCATATCAAAAGGATATGTTATGGCTACCAAGAGAGGTGATTAGTATGATGAATATAAGACCCTCAGCGGCGATCCGCAAGAACTATAATCAAATTTCTGAATTGTGCAGGCAAACGGGCGAGCCGGTTTACCTCACCAAAAACGGCAAGGGCGATCTGGTAGTAATGGATATAGAATCCTTTGCCCGGCGTGAGAGTCTCTTAAAGCTCAAGGAAAAGCTGATGCAGTCGGAACTCGACATCCAGAAGGGGTTGACTTACACAGTAGAGGAAACGGTCGCCGCCATGCGTAAGGCCGTTGCAGAGGTGCCCGATGCCAGAAAGGAATAAAGGCTTCACGGTCAAAATAACGGAAACTGCTTGGGAGATGCTCCTTGGGCACATGCGCTTTCTGGCAAACGTAAGTGTGCCAGCCGCCAACAGGCTCATTGATACTTTTGTTGAAATGACGGCTGATCTTGCCGTGATGCCGGAACGCAATCCATGGCTTTACCATGAAGCATTACCGTTTCAAAAATACCGCAAGTTACTTTTTGAAAATCGCTATATGGCACTTTATCAGATTCGTGGAGACATCGTCTATATAAATGCCTTGGTAGATTGCCGGCAGGACTATGTCTGGCTGCTGTAGGGGGAAGCAGGGGGAAGTTTTTTTGTTTCCCAAGGATAAAGTATGACCCGCACCAATGGTAAACCGAATACGAGAAAAAAGGCAGCGGAAGTCATTAATTACCTGCCGATCTTTAAGGAGTGATGAAGCGTGACAATTACAGATATAAAAAATGCCGTGAATCAGGTTGCGCCGGCTTATCCAGTGTTTAGCATTGACTTATTTGGTTCTTATGCAAATGACGAAAATACCGAGAAGTCAGATATAGATTTCCTTGTTTATTTTGATGAAAAATTTGCAAGTTTATTTGATATGTCAGGACTTAAGCTTGATATTCAGGAAAGATTGAACACACAGGTAGAGATGCTCTTAGAAAAATCATATACTTGGCTATACAGGACATCTCCAAAAAGTGGACTATGCCCATCAAGGAAGTTCGTCAGACCAGAAGTTTGCCATCAGATCCCTTCAGATTCCACCTCGCGATGGACACCCTTGCCCTTGGCTATGTGCTTGGCACTATCAACCCGCACTAGGGACTTTCACCCGTTAGACTGCGCCCATGCCGGGCGCACTGAAAAAGGGGCGGACAGTCTTAACTGTCCGCCCCCATCACAGGGATTTTCACCTTAATTCTTGCCTCTAGGATACCTGACTAAGCAGGAGTGGCCTTTTTGCCTTTAGCTTCTGCTTACTTCATCGATGGCTTTTTGTAATTGTGCTTTATTTTGAGCTCCAACAATTCTTTTTACTTCTGAGCCGCCCTGGAAAAAAGCCAGGGTGGGTATACCCCTGATACCAAAGCGAGCTGCCAGGGCCTGATTTTCGTCAACATTAACTTTGCCAACACTAATCTTCCCGGTATTCTCGCCGGCCAGGCTTTCTACCACCGGTCCCACCATCTTGCAGGGTCCGCACCAGGGAGCCCAAAAATCAACCAGAACCGGCAAATCAGACTGCATTACTTCTTTCTCCCAATTATCCTGGTTGAATACTTTGATATCTGACATTTTATCCCTCCTAGCATTATCTTACTTGATAAGTCTTCCCATCACATTAACAATCTCTTTCAGATTTTCTTCCTGTCTGTCTTCGTCCATCGCTTTAACAATACATTCTTGAGCGTGTTTTTCAAAAATAATAATACCAACTTGATTAATGGCCGATTTAACCGCGGAAATCTGGGTGAGAATATCCATACAATCCGCTTCTTCTTCCATCATCCGTTGTATTCCCCGCACCTGCCCTTCAATGCGCCTTAAGCGAACCAGGACGTTTTTGCGCGTTTTTTCATTATTTTTTGTCATCCTTTATACCCCCCATGGGTATCATACATGTAGTATAAGCGCCTTTTTAACTTATGTCAAGTAATAAATTTGACTCTACTACAAAAACCTTTTTTTGCATAAGGGTTACATAAATATACAAAGCGCTGGCGAAGCATGGACGCAGCACCCTTCGGGTACTCCTGATGTTCCATCCTTCGGATGTCACTATTAAGTTTGCACCGGCGAAGGCGAGCAGGCGAAAGGGGACGAGCGACAGGACATCGCGAGAGCGCTATCACCCTGCGGGTGTCACTATTAAGGTTGTGACCAGGATGGGAGATTAGCGCGGTACCCCTTGAGCCGCGAGACAAGCCGCAAGTGTTGCCCATGCGTAGACTGCGAGCGGTATATTTATGCACGCTAATGCATATTTATAACTTTTTGCAGTAACATCAATAATAATTATTACTTTTTGCAGTGGAAGCAAATTTACTAATTTAAAGCTGGGCTTTTGAAAAAAGTATAGCCGTTCAAAGGGCTATACTGCTGAATTCTTTGTTTTTTCTCCCTTACAATACAAAATAAAATATAGCCATGGCCAGACCCAAGGACAGCGTGACCCAGAGAAGGGTACGCAAAAGCTCAATTTTGACCTGCTGACGCAGTTCTTCCATTCATTTCCCCTCCTTTTACTATTAATGCCCTTTTTAGCTCAAATCGATACTGCTTATATTCCTATTTTCTAGTATTTCCAGGGCCTACTACTATTATGGTATCAGAGGCGGGGGTAAGTTCCTCGGATAGAAGACTCTTTTCCACCACTTTCCCCCCGCGGCTAACCACCCGGTAATTTCGCAGGATGAATCCTTTTTCCCCTTCCTGCTGGATTATTCTTTGCTGAGGTGAGAGGCGAGGATCAAGCTTAATCTGTACTTCAGGATATACATCTTCCCGTTCGCTTAGCAGCTTAATTTCCTTGCCGGGTTCTGTCTGACATCCATATATCTTTACCAGAAGAGTCTGTTCACTCAGGCTGGTAGTTAAAAGAATCGGATACTGCAATTTATTTTCCATTGCTGACTCATTATCTTTCTCCATACCGGCCTGTATACACGCTTGAAAAATAACTCCTTCAATCTGCGCTTTTGTTTCACTGGCAACTGCCTTTGCTGGCTCGTGCCTGGAATCCATCATCGCCTTTATATCCAAACTTTCACCATGCATTATTATCAGACCATTCAGCTTTTCTAGAAGACTAAGCGTTTCCGGGCTCATATTGTCAATTTTCTTGGCACTTACAGCAATAACATCTTTAACGGTTTCAATGTCCTCTATCTTTACGCGCGGATGTACCTCAGTTGCAGCAATCTCGACCGGCCCCAGAATTCCTTTTTCCAGTGCATTTGATATCCGATTCATGCTTGAATTCACATCAATCAAGTAGCCATTCTTATGTGCCCGGTATTCAAGGAAGTCGTGATTGTAGACAATCCGAGCATCAATCGCCAACTTATCATAATCTTTTTTTAATTGCAATATTTTCTTCAGTATAGGTTCTTTATCCCAGGATAACACCGGGTTGATCTCCTGTCTCTGCCCTCTTACTATACTATGCCTGAGTAATTCAGTCGCAGCATTACCCTTAAATAATGCCTGATCTATTTTATCCAGGCTACCTACCAGATCATAACTAACCCCTATTTCTTCCATCGGAATAAAGATTTCCTGCTTTCCTAGTAAAAACTGCACTTTATCGCCCCAGTTTGAAGGTAATTCTGATTGGAGCAGTTCATAAGCTTCCTGTTTACTCATATCCGCCAGGGATATTCCCCCTAGCCATAAATTGGAGGGATAGCTTTCGCGATCCCTTGCCGCCAGAGCAAACGAAACAATAAGCAGTGATACACTTATTGCTATCACTGCCATTGACATGACCTTAAGCCATCGCTTGCCCGCATCTATCATAACTCTTCTCCCCAATAATCAATCTACCTGGCACATTGTGTAAGCTCAACAAACTTGTTATTTCTTTCCGCCAGATCCAGAATTTCTTCAGTGATTAGCGTCTCCTGGGCAATCAGAACATTTCCAATTGCATCTCTGATATCCTGGATGAGCTTCTTTCCCAGTAAAAACTGACGCTGCTTCTGTTTGAAAAAGGCTGCACCATCACTGCTTCCTGGCGGAGTAGGGGCGGTGGGCGCAACTATCGGAGCAGGCTCAGGGGAGGGGGTTGTAGTAAGCACAACAGGAGGAATCTCGTTTTCAGCTTGAATCTCAGATATTGGCGCTGGCTTTTCCTGAGCTTCTTCCTGCTGAACAAATACTCCGGCTTCCTCTTCTTGTTTTATTACAATAACATCAAAACCATAAGTCATTACCTGCTTGGCATCAATAATCTCGATCTTGGATTCGTCTTCCGCTGTCCTAAATTCGAGACAAGCAATGGCTCCGGTATCTTCATCCACTATAAACTCACTTATTACACCTATTAAATTCCCTTTGTTAGTTAAAACCCGGTTTCCCTTCAGCTCAATATTCCGCTCCAGAAGCTTATTGGCATTGGCTGTTTCATTAATTGTAGTTAGCAGGTTTTCACTTTCCGTTGTAACTGCGTGTTCACCAATACCCATCACTGATTTGTAGCCCAAAACACGGGCACCATCATACCAGTTTCGATTGCTAACTAGAATAAAATCCACTTTTCCCTCCTCGGGGTTAATAACTAGATCCTTAACTTGCCCGATCTTTTTGCCGTCCAGTACCGAAAAAACAGGCAAGCCAATAATCTCCTGGGTCTTCTTCATAGTTCCTGCTCCCTTCATGTAATATCCCAAATCCCACTCCCGGTTAAGTCTGCATTGTCCATCGCAGTGCCTCCAGAAAAACAAACTATTTGAATTTACTGTTATTTCCGTCCTGGATCAAAATATTCTTACTGCTAAACATTATTGCATCTTATTATAACAGTCTACGCTTGGATTTTGAATTTTTAATACCTCTGCATTTTTATAATCGCCTGCTCAGCCTTCCCCTGCTATTGCATCCATGCTTAGCTATTATGTTTATGCAAGCCTTGTACCAGAAAACAGCAATGAAATCAAAGATATAATTATAGTGGTTTTTCCTCCATAACCTGATATATATATAGTAATTCTATACTCAGAACTCTCTTCAATTCATCATCTATAGAAAGATCCCAAGCTTCCTCAAAGCAAGCAGCAGCTTCCAGCAAATTCTCTGTTTCTTTATGTGAAAATCCCTGGTCAATCAAGTCAAATATTCTGTCATTAATATTATCTGAAATAGAATGCTCCTCTTCCTCCAGCCTTTCTTCCCCCACTACTGCTTCAATAATTCCAGACAAATCCCCATCAAGAATATCTTCAAGCGCTTCAGCAAATTCTTCTCTTGCCTTTTCTTCCAGTATCTCTGTAGGCTCCGGGCTTATCTCTTCAGCCAGTTCCTCTGTTATCTCCTCTGTATATTCTTCTGCAACTTCATGGCTATACTCTTCATCAAATTCTAGCTTTGCTTCTACTCTTTCCTCTGCCTCAACTACCCTTTCTTCGCCCTCTTTGTCTATTTCTTCTGTCGGCAAGCTTTCAGCAGGCAAGTCTATCTCTTCTCCAGCTATTATCCCCAGCTCAGGTTCTGTCATTATTTCTATTTCTTCCGGGGCTATCTCTTCCTGCAGCAAAATCTCATCCTCTATGGCTTCTGCAGCCATAGCAGCAACCATTGCTCCGATTTCCGCTTCTTGCGGCGGCCTTGATTCATCACCGGTCACGCTGTAAGTGATTGCTTCGCTTTCTTCCTCAGCATCTGCCCGCATTACTGCAAGTTCCCCGCTACCTTCTTCCAGTTGCTCAGTCGTCATTTCCTCCCCTGCTTCTTCTGTTGTTACTATTGCACCTGCAACTTCCGACCCAAGTGCTTTGGTTACCTTTTCTTCCAGCGTTTTTTCCCTGTCCTCACTTGTCTCTTTTTCTCCCGCGATCTCTTCCTCGTCCTCTTCTGCTATCTCTTCAAGCAAGTCCTTGCTGTATTCTTCCTGGATATCAAGCTTTTCTTCAACTTCAATTACTGCCGGCTCTTCCTCGGCGAGTTCCTCCTCTGGCAAGCCTTCGTTCATTTCTTTAAGCTCTTCCGCCAGCTTTACTTCCTGGGGTAGGTCAATTACTGCAGTAGATTCACTCTTATGATCAATCAAACCGGTGGGTACTGAATCCCCCTCCAAATACTCAAAGGCCTCTACTCGCATACCTGACAAATCGCTATCCAACTTGGTTTCGATAGATTCCATAAGTTTTTCCAATTCAGGCCCAGTTACCAGTCTGCCTTTCGACTGGGGAGCAAAATCTCCTTCGTTCACTAACAAATAACGAGTAATAACCACAATAACCACAATATAACTTAGGAAAGAACATAATATACCTAATCGAACCACAGTAATAGGAAAAGTAATTATAATAAGCAGTGAAAGAGCGAGAATAATCGCCATGTTTCTTTTTGCCAAGCCTTCCCTTCGCAGAAAACAGCCCATTATTGCTCCTATTGGCAAATATATCAATAATACATAGATTAAATATTCCCGCATACATTACCCCTAAATCCAAATATCCTAAAAGCTTCGACAAAGATAGGCGATTTCCTCTAAAAATATCATATAAGCGGAATGACAACCGTGAAAAAGGCAGAAATTAAGCATAAAACTACTTATTAATATCTTTGACATCCATTTAGAATTTCCTTCTTAAACAGCATGAAGAAAAAACCTTATTACTTAAAATAATGGATATTGCAACAAAATACAGCAATTGCCCAGGAAGCCATAAATATAAAGCGGGCCTGCAGCGGGCCCGCTTTGCCTTACTTCTCTTAATTCTTACTGATAAAAACCAAAACCTTGCTTAACATACCTGCTTGGGAAGTATACTTCCTTATGCGGCTTAGCTTACCATGGCCAGGTTCTTGATCTTAATTCCCCTGGCTACCTGTATGGTTGCTTCGATATTACTGTCTTCCATTATCCCTTTCCTCAACTCTTCATTGAACTCCTCCAGGCTCATGCGCTGACTTTTAATTACCGGAAATTCCATAAGCTCCAGCTCTTCCAGGTAGACTGCAGCCAGCTCCTTATTCTCTTTATTGGCTATGAGACCCTGGCGCATTTCCTCATTAAAATCTTCCAGTGACAGCAAATAACTTCTAACTACGGGAAAGTTCATCTTCTCCAGTTCTTGCAGATAGCTATCATCTACTATGAGCTGCATGTCTGTAATACCCTTTTTGTCTATCATTTTGATTCCCCCTTTTCTATATTCCCCCAATTATCCTTTTTCTCTTCTCTCTTTTTTCCTTAACAACAACTCCGGCTACTTCCCTAAAGCAGGTGGTTTATACATATTTAAATAAGCAATAATCATGCCAAGCGAAAGGCTTTTTTGCCCAAAAGGATAAAGGCCGTCAATCCTTCAGTTTGGATGACAGCCCTCTCTTTTCCAACTAATGCTTAACTTTTAATTCTTCGATAATAGGAAAGTTAATATTTGACTTTGTGCGGATAAGCACATACTCCCCGCATCTTGTCTTCTTTCTCCCAAAACAGGAGAGGCTTATGCACAAGTGCACAAGGGGACGGTTCTTTTCTGTTTTAATAAATTACAGGGTAATGGGTAATTCTCCAGCATTGATTTGCTGCGATTGCAGCATGGCAGGGGATGAATCGTCGGCGCTACAAAGCTCAGGGAATAAGCATCCGGACTTATTCCAGGCCGTATTTATTCAATTTCCGGTACAAGGCAGAACTGTGAATACCCAGCATTTTTGCGGTTTGTTGCCTGTTTCCTCCACTTTCCTGCAAATATTGGATTATCATCTGCTTTTCTATCTTTTCGATCAGTTGGGGAAGACTGCTCTGTCCGTCATCCAGTATTTCGATTTTGGCATATTTCTTATCCTTATTATTCTGATCCAGCGAAGGGAAATGCCTTACCCCGATCATCTGCTCATTACGCATTACCGCCAAATTTATGGCTCTTTCCAGCAGGTTCTCCAGTTCCCGCACATTGCCGGGCCAGGAATATTCGCGCAGTAAATCTATCGCTTCTGGCTCAATCCCGGAAATATCGGTCTTCAAACACTGGTTTATTCTATGAATCAAATCATTAACCAAAAGGGGAATATCATCCATGCGCCTTCTCAAAGGGGGTATGCTCAATCCCACAACATTAAGGCGGTAGTAAAGATCCTCCCGGAACTCCTGGTTTTCCACCATTTTTTCCAGGTCGCGGTTAGTGGCAGCGATTACGCGGACATTAATGGCCAGGGGGGTGGTTCCTCCCACCCTTTCCACAATTTTTTCCTGCAAAACCGTCAATAACTTATTCTGCATGGTCAACGGCATATCACCGATTTCATCCAGGAAAATAGTGCCCCCTTTGGCCAGTTCGAATTTTCCCGGCTTCCCGCCCTTTCTCGCCCCGGTAAAAGCTCCTTCTTCATAGCCAAAAAGTTCTGATTCCAGCAAGTTCTCCGGCAAGGCGGCACAATTAATTCTTACGAAAGGCCAGTTCTTCCTTTCGCTGCCATTATGAATGGCCTGGGCAAAGAGTTCCTTGCCGGTACCGCTTTCTCCGGTAATTAGAATAGTAGATATACTATGAGAGAGCTGTTGGGCCATAGACTTTACCGCCAGGAACTCTTGACTGCAACCGACTAAATCGTCAAAATTCCACCGGGCACTATATATCTGGCTAACCTCATTCCGGTAGATGCTTAATTCCTTTTCCGTTTCCTGCAGTTTCTTGGCCAGGATTTTTGCCCCGGACATATCCAGGAACAGGCTATGCCCGATAGCTCCTATTATCTCCCCGTGCTTTTTTATGGGGGTACGAGTTACTATGGTGTCCCGCCCCCGGATCGGCCATATATCCGCTTTATCCACCCTGCCGCTTTTTAATATTTCTATCATCTTGGAATGGGGGAGGATTTCCAGCACATATTTGCCTATTACTTCCTCTTTTTTCATCTCTAAAATATCCAAAAAGGTCTGGTTCATTACCGTAATAAAACCTTCTTTATCAACAATAACATAGGCCATATGGGGACTTTCTATCAAGCCTTCCAATATAGCGGTAAATTCCTTCTCCGTTTCCTGCAGTTTTTTCATAAGGATCTTGGCCCCGGACATATCCAAAAACAGGCTGCTGGCAATAGCCCCGATTATTTTCCCGTTTTTAAAAATCGGCACCCGGGTTACTATGGTATCCCTTCCCTTTATCGACCAAATGTCGGCCTTGTCCATGCGACCGGTTCGCAAAACCTCGGGCAACCCTGAGTTAGGAGTTATATCCAAAATATGCTGTCCTACGACATCTTCTTTCTTTATCTCCAGAATATCCAAATAGGTTTGGTTAATGGAGCTTATTATTCCATCACTATCTACTATTACATAGAACATATAAGGATTTTCAATCAAACCCTCCAGTATACTGGTGATTTCATTTACTGTTAGATCTGGCAAGCCATTCGCCCCCTTCTCCTGGTTACTAAAACCAGCCACAGCCGAAGGACCATTTAGAACCTGGGGTTTTAATAACGAGCGCTTCGATCCAGTCAAACAAGTTTATAACGAACTCCCGGTTCATTAAATGTATTCAATACCAACCTCGATTTTCCCTTTTTCCAGGTAAAGCAAAGCATAAGATCCTTTTTTATCCAGACGGGGGCGGGAAGGGCTTCCTGGATTAATCAACCAGATATCTTCGATTTGCTCACAGAAAGGAATATGGGTATGGCCGAACAAAACCACATCGGCATTCAGTTCCAAGCCCCTGTAATAGAGAGAATTTACGCTGTTCTTTACCCCATATTGATGCCCATGAACCATATAAAAGCGCTTTCCTTCCAAATCCAAAATACGCTCAGCCGGGCCGGAATCATGAAAATCACAATTCCCGGCCACAGCATGCAGGGTAACCCCCAGATGATGATAAATTCTTTTGGCATCGCTTAAGAAATCCCCAGTGAAGAATATCAGCTCCGGTTTAATCGTCTTTAATTCTCGGCGGATATTTTCAATCCGGCCGTGAGTATCGCCTATAACCGCAATTTTCAAAGGATTTCCCCCTTTGGTGCCAGGCACTCAAGTTTTAAATTATCGATTCCACCGCAATAAGTTATAAATATGCATTAGTTGCATAAAAAGGGCTTTTGCCGCAGAGTCAATTATCAGGTCTTATTGTAAAGTCTGGTGGAAAATATCCCGGAAAGGCATGGATTAATACAGATAAGGCCTGCTGCTTAAAACAGGAGTCATTTCCGCGTTTGAGGCTGAAATTGTAGTAGCGGGATGGGATATACCCCCCTTAAACTTACATGAAGAAACCCCGCCGGGCTTTTTAATTACTCCCCCGGAATAATCTTTCTATCAGCGGGCGGGCTTGCCGCAAGGCCTTTCCCCGGTGACTTATAAGATTTTTAGTCGGCGGAGGTAGCTCGGCAAAGCTCTGGGTATCGCCCTGGGGTATAAAAAGAGGGTCGTAACCAAATCCCCCTTTTCCCACCGGAGCCAGAGCTATTCTCCCTTCACATCTTCCTTCTACCGTTTCCACATTCCCCTGGGCGTCACTCAGGGCAATAACACAAACGAATCTTGCCGTCCTCTTGTCTTCCTCTATCGTTTCCATCAGCTTAAGCAACTTCTGGTTGTTCTCTTCATCATTGGCCAATTCACCGGCAAAGCGCGCCGAATAGATTCCTGGCTGTCCGCCCAGGGCGTCAACGACCAGTCCTGAATCATCAGCCAAACATACTCTACCGCTGGCCATTGCCGTAAATACCGCTTTTTTTATAGCATTTTCCGCAAAGGTATTCCCATCTTCCTCCACCTCAGCCATGGGCGGCAGCTCCTCCAGGGTAATAATACTAAGATTCAGGTCATGAAGAATCTCCTGTAATTCCAGTTTCTTCTTATGGTTTCTGGTAGCCAGCAACAGTTCTCTTGGCATAATTTCTAAACTCCCAGTATACTTTTTTGTAAAGAAATAAGTTCCTGGATACCTTTTCCCGCCAACTCCAGGAGCTGATCCAGTTCCGCTCGGCTGAAAACCGTTCCTTCAGCTGTACCCTGAATTTCTACAAAATCGCCTTTCCCGGTCATTACTACATTCATATCAACATCGGCCTGGGAGTCTTCAATATACTCCAGGTCCAGAATCGGCGTTCCATCGATAATACCAACACTTATAGCCGCTACAAAATCTTTTACCGGGATAGTCTCAATAATTCCCTGTTCCTTGAACTTCTTAAAAGCCAGGTAAAGAGCTACAAAGCTTCCGGTAATGGCTGCGGTTCTAGTTCCCCCATCTGCCTGCAAGACATCACAATCTATCCACAGGGTGCGTTCACCCATAGCTTTTAGATCCACTACTGCTCGCAGCGACCTGCCGATCAACCTCTGGATTTCCGAAGTCCGCCCAGTGATTTTTCCTTTACTGGCCTCCCGTTGAGTCCGAGTTTCGGTCGAAGAGGGCAACAAGGAATACTCGGCAGTAACCCAGCCGCTTCCTTTGCCACGAAGAAAGGGAGGAACCTTTTCCTCTATCATGACCGAGCACATCACCCGGGTATCACCAGCCTCAATAAGCACTGAACCATCCGGGTATTTTTGAAAACCAGGGATGATCTTTACTAGTCGCATTTCGTCATTTGCCCTATTTTGGGGTCTTTCCATTACTTAACCTCCACCTATTCAAATTATTGTTTTAAAGAGCGGGAATCATTGCTATTAATCCTATCATTATTATCTTTCCCATAAGCATCAAAGCTCAATAAAAAGGATGCCTTAGGCCCGGGCACAACAACCAATAGCCCCATTAAACTGAGGCTGGGATAGTTGATAAATCTCAGACCCGGTCTCCCGGGCTATTATTCTGGCCAAAGCGGAATTCAAAGCTCCGCCCCCAGCCAGGATTATGCTCTTGCTCTGCAGACGCTTGAGCATGATGGAAACCCGGCGATAGAGGCTGTAGTTTACACCAGCGGCCAGGTGGGATACGGGGTGTCCTTCCACAATCCGGGCTATTAGCTCGGTTTCTCCAAATATAGCACAGGTAGCATTTAATTCCACTGCTTCCTCACTAAAAGAAGACAGTTCTTCCAGGCTTATGCCCAGTACTGAGGCCATATTCTCCAAATAACGCCCCGAGCTGGCAGCGCAGCGGTCATTGGTCATAAAATCAACCATCTGCCCTTCCCTTACCTGTACTACCTTGGTATCCTGTCCCCCAATATCCAGGAGAGTAAAATCCTTAAGGCCACTCTGCCACAGGGCCCCAAAAACATGGGCTTGAATCTCCGGTATTTGTTGCGCTCCCGCTATTTTTACATTAATCTTACCATAGCCGGTAGCGATTACCCGCCCCTGTTTAAAGCCCAGTCCGGCTAAATCAACCGTCATTTCTCCACCTGCAATTATCCCACAATTCCGATAAAAGGATACGGTATCATAAAGGCCATGATGGACTATCTGCTGACCATCCATTTCAATTATTTTTATCGTTCTGGAACCCAAATCTATTCCTGTAACTGACATTTTCCTTCTCCTGGATTGAAGTAAAAAATACTACCTGTTATTTCTTCAGCATACTCACAAAAGACTCCAGACGCATCCTGCTTCTAGCATCAACTTTTCCCGGGCGATCCCCCTCCAGGGTCAAAAATGGGATTTTCAGCCTTTCCCGGAAAATAAGATCCTCTATCTGGCGAAAACAAAAAGTCTGGGTATAATGAATTACGCCCTGTACATCTCTAATAGCCAGCTGTTCTTCAATATCCTCCAGGCGGGCAAAAGCCCCATAGGGATAAGTATACTGCAAATACTGTTCTATAATATCGTCACTTTGCATAGGCATGGAAAACTGCCTCTGGACTTCATTAAATACCACCCTGGCCCCCATAAGTTCCAATAGCTGATGCAGGTCGGTGAAAATAGGGGGTACTCCGATATAGGCCAGGCGGACTTCTTCCTTAATGGGTCTTCGTTTTCCGGCTTCTTCTACAAAGCTTTGCAATTCAGCTTCAAAAGCATCCGGATTACCGTTAAAATCGCTGGAGCAAAGTAAATAATAGTGATTCTCCTGGCCACTAACCAGATTGTCGCGCCAGGTCATCCGGTCTATCTCCCGGCACAATGAGCGGATTTTCTCCAGCCGGGCCCGGACCTTTAAAACCTCTTCCATCTCTACCTCAAAGAACTGCATCAACTTGTCCACCTGGGCTTCCAGTTGCACCCGCTCCCGGTCAAACGGAAAGGCAAAGGGGATTATCTTCTTTTTCCTTAATTGCAAGGTTTCCATAAGCGCCTGGGTATTGCTGCAATCCCCATGCATAACGGCAATTAAAGCATCCATGTCATAATTCAGACTGGTGGCATAGAGTCCTTTTATCCAACCACAGCAGTTGCGGGGATAGCCTTCTTCTTCCGCCAGGTCTACCATAGACTGGGGACTTGCGGAATTAATGAAAACATTGTTCAGGTCCACCGGAGTCCTCCCTGCCGCTAATAAAACCTCCACCGGAATGCTGGTGGTAAAGCCTACCCTGCTCATTTCGGCACCTCAATTCCAATCCAGCCTGTGTATTTCCTTTATTATATCACCCATCAAAAGTCTCCCCACATTAAAGAAAGAATCATCCTGCCCGCTGACATAGAATTCTTGCCGGGGCTTTTCACCACTGTCATTAAAAAGATCCTGGGCCCCAAATATTTCCTGCAATTCATCAATAGTCTCACAAGAAGTATCTACCAGCTTAAGCTTTTCGCCGGCAAATTCGCTGATGGCAGTTGCCAGGAAAGGATAATGGGTACAACCCAGAACCAGGGTATCAATACCCTGTACCAGTAAAGGTCCCAGGTATTCTGCTACCGTTTCCCGGCTTTCGCTGTTGTTCAATTTACCGGCCTCCACCAGGGGAACAAAGCGTGGACAGGCCACTTCGTAAACCTGAAACCCTGGTTCCAGTTCCTGGATCTCTCGGGTAAAAGCCTTTTTGTTTACGGTAGCTTGCGTAGCCGCCACTCCTATTTTGCCGTTGCGGCTTAGCCTTGCTGCCGTCCGGGCGCCGGCTTTGACCACCCCCAGCATAGGCAAGCTGTATTCCTGTGAAACCGAGGGAAGAGTAACCGAGGAATGAGTACCACAGGCTACGATAATCGCTTTTACTTTCTTGGTTATAAGAAAGGAAATAATCTTATGGGCGTAAGTGCATAGCTGCTGTTCCGATTTATTTCCATAGGGTACATGAGCTGTATCTCCAAGATAAATATAACTTTCATCAGGCATTTTTTCCATCAGGGATTTCACTACCGTCAATCCCCCTACCCCTGAGTCAAAAATGCCTATGGGCTGGTTTTTCCCCAAAATCTACACCTCTTTTGTAGTCTAAGGTCTAACAGCAATGATATCATAAATAATCTATCACTTTTACCGCCTATATTCTATTCTATATTATCAGATTTATTGCTATGCAAACAAAAGCAGGAGACTCTATATTGCAAGCGTCTCCCGCAAATAATCCCTTAGCGTGTTCAGCGAATCATCATCTGGACACGCTTTACTGACTAAACGCCCATGCCCCAGGGTATACAACCACAATGAAAAGTAAGTTTTTGCGGTTAATGATGAAACATATCCGGAAATATTCTCAATTCTTTATACCTCACTCCTCGCTCCTCACTTTACCGACTCACTTTAATAGGAGAAATAAAATCCACTTCCCCCTTTATTATATCTATTTCTCGACCGTCTATCATAAAAACCAGCTGTTTTACCGCCGGGAATTGGGCCAGAGTTTGGCAAACTGCATCAAGCATCAATTTCTCCTCGGCCTCATTCTCCAGGTGGCGGAGCTCAGAACTAAAATCTAATATACAAGTCCCATCGGGTTTCAGATTTATGTCCAAAAGCCTGGTTCCTTCCGGAAATACATTACGATAAGCCGGATTATCTGAACCCTTTAAGAGTTCTTGCATAGTACTGCGAGCGATACCCTCTGTCCTGGTTATTTCTCGCCTTTCCATTACCAACTCCTCTTTATCAGCTTGAGCAAAGTACAATTTTATACTGATGCTCTCGCTTTTTTCCCGGGCTGGGATAAGTTCTTCCGGATTCTTCTTCACTTCCTTCTTTGTATTATCTTCCGGGGCCAGCTTTATGAGGTCTTTCCACGCTTTCAGGTTTCGCTCGGGAGCTATTGAAGAACAGCCACCGCTTAAAAGACAAAGCACCAGAAGTATCACAGCCAGAATACTAATTACTTTGCTGGTCATAATTGCCTGCCTCCCCTCTTAATTCCTTTTAAAAGAATACGAAACTGAGAAGAAAATTATGACCCAATCGAGTAGGAGGGGGTGACTAACCCCCGTCCTCTCACACCACCGCTCATGCGGTTCCGCAAGCGGCGGTTCGGCTAAAGTAAACTTGGCGCATGCCTTGCATGGTTTATCCTGCATAACTAAGCG
>NZ_JAQVZX010000075.1 GCF_028707975.1 Syntrophomonas sp. | reverse complement strand
GTTATAGCTGGCAGCTTATCGTAGGGGTCCGCAATATATTTGATACAGGAGATGGCAGCCGTAAACAGCGACCCAATCATAACACCGGAAAGAACCAGAGCCAGCATAGGATCATGGCGAATCCGCAAGCTTATCCCATAGGTTAAACCAACTGCCAGTAAGCCGCCCACAAATGCCATCATTTGAATTCCCATCATACTAAATGAGAAATATATGGCCAGAGCAGCCCCAAAACCGGCACCGGCTGAAGCTCCCAGTATATCCGGTGAAACCAGGGGGTTTTTAAACATTCCCTGGTAGGCTGCTCCAGCAGTAGATAGAGCCGCTCCCACTAATATAGCGGCCCAAATACGAGGTAAGCGTACTTGAAATATTACAGTTTCAACGGTAGCATTCCAAGTTGGCTCCAGGGGCAATACGCGGGCGGCTAACACCTCCAGTAACTGTCCTGGAGGTACCGGGTATCGTCCTAGAGCGAAGGAAAGTATGAAAATAAGTGCTAGCGTAATTAATAAGATAGTAATCTTCCAGCCAGAACCTCTTTTCGTTTCCATCTCTACAATTTTATGTTTAGTAACTGCCTCCACTTGTAGTCCCCCTTCATAGTTTATAGCCTGGTATGGGGATAATATTAGAGATTCCCCGGAATGCTGTTCTGCTTTGACAAAGGAATACAAATTTATATGGTTACGAGAAAAATGATTCATCAGTGACTTTATTTACTGCAATATCGGTTACTGTTTTTTCTCTTTACTTATCGCACTAGCCCCCATTTCCTGCAGGTAGCGCTGCATCAGAGGCATTCGATTATAAACAGAACACCTCTCGTTGATGATAGCTCATCTTCGGGATTGGTTTTGCTTTCCACTTTCCTGTTGGATACCATTACCCCCAAATGCAAAGTAAATTAGCAGGTCAGATATTTCCAAATTAAACTAAATTGCATAGATATATATCATTGTAGAATGGGCATTTTCCCCTACAACCTGACCTTTCATCACATTCTGCACATCCTGTTTTACAGTTATCATTAACATAACTTCTGTAAGCTGAGAAATGTTTCTGCCAGATATCCTTGAAACAAAGATCTTTTAAGTTGTACGTAAAATTACTGTTGTTACAAAATGAACAGGGCATAACCTCCATGGATTCGCTCACATAAACCGAGAAGAAGCCGCATTCGCAGCTGTCTACAAGATCCGTATCAACACCGGTTGCCTTCATCAAAACAGGAACAAAGCAAGCATCAAAACCAAGCTTTAGTTTAGTTAAGGGGGCGTCAACCATGTCCAAAAATTCCCTTAAATTCTTCTGCGATTTAATCACATCACTTTTGTCCGCTCTTCCAGCAGCTTTGTAAGTCAAAAATATCACAGAATTAAAGTCCTTCAGGTATTCGTCGTATTTTCCTTTCAAGAGTTTAATTGCCTCTATGAGGGTTCTCTCTGAAATAACATAGTGGATATTGGTTCGAATTTTTTCTTCTTTAAGCTGTACCCCCAGCTCGCGAAGTTCTTCAAGGGACAGGTTATCCCTATAGGGATCCCACGAGACAGCAACTGCCCCACAGTACTTCTTGCTTGCTTCCATGTTTTTCTGGTTGAAATACTTGCCACAGGTTGTGTAATTAGGTATTATGCCGTATTCTTCTCTTGTAACATGTAGTATTTCATTAAAATCAGGGTGGAGGAGAGGTTCACCCCCTCCAAGTGCTACTTGAAATATGCTTCCATATTCTTTGCTTGTTAGTTGACCAAGGATGAATTTGTAATCTGCTACTGTCATGAATATCCCTTCCTCATTACTGGCACGATAGCAGTATTCACATCCATTGGTACAGTAGTTGGATATGGATATATCTGCAAGTTCTGGCCATGGAGCCATATAGGGATCTTCTGCGATACTGTCTCCCCAGCGAAATGTTACACCTGTCTCTGGAATGCAAACGAAGTTGTATCCTTTAAAGTGTTTTCTTATCATTTTTATACCTTACATCCTCCGCGTTCACATTGCGGTTTAGTTGTCTGGGTTGCTCCAACTCCCAAAATATCATTGCTTTCTCCCTTAACCACCACCCAGTTTATTACAGCCCACATTTCATCATCTGATAATTCACTAAAATCTGACTTTGATATTTCCTCCGGATCACTATCATCCGCCAAAAACTGAGATTTTCCAAGGGGGAATTCCTTGATTGTGAAGGAATATTCCTGGCTCCCAATTATGGTTTTATATCCTTCTTCGCCCATCTTTTTCTTTAAAAAATTCAATAATTGTACCCACCCTGTTTTTCCGATTTCTGTAAAACGTTTTATTTTGGCATCAATTATCTCTTCCTTTACAGTTAACACGAAACTTGCTGAACTACTGTTGGTCACAAAATCGCATCTGATCTTCACAATAATACCTCCTCATGTTTTATTACTCCATTTCAATTCATTTCAGCAGTAATTCAGGCACCACCCACCCGATACATTGCCGTAACTAAAAAACGACTCGTATTCCTCATCACTCAAGGCGTATTCTTAGAATTCTTATAATAATCGGAAGAAACTGCGGAGCAGTTTCAACACACCGCTGCAACGAGGCGGTGGATTTCCTTTTACTTTTTCTTTCCCGGGTCAACCTTGGGTCCGCCACCCAGGATTTCTTGAGCCTCTTCTACGTTCATAGAATAGTTGAAAAAGTGTTTGTAAAATTGAATTAATTCTTCTTCCAGATTCAGGTTTTTAAAGGCCTCCGGGTGAAAGGTTTTGGCAGCCCATAGGAGCATAAGCGGTTGCTCGGAAGTGCGGTTACCCCAGATATGGGCGCCTACAGGTGTGGGAAAAACTTGCTTATTTTTAACGGCACTTACTTCTTTAAAGCGACTATCATTACAGAGTAAATTCACCTGGTCGGGAGAACTAACTATAATTACCTGAGGATCCCACTTAAGCAATTGCTCCACTGAGAACTCTATATTTTCCGCTACGCGAACTTCCTTGGTAACACTCTTTCCCCCTGCTTGACTCACCCACCATTCAGTAATGGCGTGGGGTGCTGTCATACTCTGAATGTTGCAATGCAACACCCGGGGTCGTTTATCCTCGGGAATGCTATCAACGACCTTGCTCACGCGGGCAATAGTATCGTCAAAATATTTACTGTACTCCTGGGCCCGGGTCTCCTGATGTAATACCTCTCCGATCATATTTATAGCCTGCTTTACCTCGTCAGGCTCGGTCCATACCAGGCAAACCGTAGGTAGCCCGGCGTTAGTCAATACTTCAGCTATCTGTTCGCAACTACCGCGGGCTTCCATAGTAAAAACCACATCCGGCTTCAGTTTCAGCATTTCTTCGACATTAGGCTGAAAATCGCTGGTTTGAACCATCGGCTGTTCGCTTATGTTAGGAGCAAATTTATGCTGGTACTTCCAACGTTCTGAACGGGCAAAATCGGGGAGACCATTGACGATCTTACCTCCCTCGCCCACTGCAAAAATAAGACTATTCAGTACCGGTCCAGGTCCTATCGTAGCTAAACTGTGAATCTCTGCCGGGAGGGTTACCTCCCGGCCTGCCATGTCGACAATTGTCCGGGGAGTAGCAGTTGTATCAGCCGCCTTTTCCTTACCGCAGCCTGCGATAAGCATGCCACTGATGATCAGCAGGGCAAGCATCGCCAGAATTACAAGCCCTCTCTTTTTCATATATTTTCCTCCTATTCCATATTATTTTATTTTAGCGAGGTCTTTCATCAGCACCTCCTTTCCATAAATTCTATAACAGACCTCGTCTCGCTTTTATGAGGGTGATTCTATGAACAACGGGGAAATAAAAAACCAGCATCGAAAAGTTGATACTGGCTTTATCCTCATCTTCAGGCAGGAAACAGCCCTTCCTGCTTATGTTAATCTCCTGAGTTTGTTAGCAAACACGGCTAACCCTCAAAAAGGATGTTCCATATCTTCTTTCCAAATACGGGAGGCACAGCCGTTTACAGCTATACCCCGGGGAGCTATTGACGCTCCTTTCGTCCAATTATCCATGGCTTGAAGCTATAGGATAAAAGGCTCGAAGACATTAACTGTTAAATTGTCCGAAAAATATGAAAATTTAAGGTTCACTAAACGCTAAGGTTTTAGTATTCAAATCATTTAATTAATTGTTGTTAGTTTTTATTTATTTTTATTATACCTATGCTTTATTTCTGTCTGTTTTTGTTGGTTGATGTTGATATTTGTTTAATTCTATAAAAATAAAGCTATTCCTGCTGAGCGAATAACTTTTTAATTAAAACTATGTAATTACGACTCCACTGCGAAAACCCCTTTTGTTGCATAAGGGTTGCATAAATATACAAAGCGAGCGTTGGCGAAGCATGGTTGCAACGCCCGGCGAAGGCGAGCAGGCGAAAGGGGGCGAGCGACAGGACGTCGCGAGAGCGCTATACGACCATGGATGGGAGGTTAGCGTGTACCCCTTGAGCCGCGAGACAAGCCGCAGGTGTTGCCCATGCGAAGACTGCGAGCGGTATATTTATACAAGCCAATGAATATTAATAACTTTTTGCAGTAGAATCAATTACGATAAGGCGTTTATGGATTCGGGATTCCGCTAAGGGGAATTCTGTTGCAGGCCAGGGGAAAACAGGCCCCCGCAGTAGAGGCATTCTTCAATTTGTATTTTTCAAGTAATTATCCAGGGATGGTTTAGAAATGAATCGTCAGGATTACTCCTGGGGCAGGGTAAAGTAAAAAACAGTCCCGCAACCCGGACTGCTTTCCACCCAAATTTTGCCGTGCTGGGCTTCAACATAGCCCCTGGCTATGGCCAGGCCCAGTCCCATTCCACCTTCACGGCGATTTCGGCTGTCATCGATTCGATAAAAACGTTCAAATACATGGGGCAGGTTTTCGGGGGGAATACCCGGTCCATTGTCAGCCACCGCGAATTGCAGGTGATTTCTATACCGCTGAATAGACAGGGTAACCTGGCCTCCCTGCTCTACATGCTGCATGGCATTGGACAATAAGTTCAAGAGTATCTGCAAGAGCCGGTCATGGTCAGCATAGATTTCCTTAATAGTGCTGTCAAGATCTATACTATAGGAAATACCCTTATCCTGCATGGCAAGATTAACCGGTATCAAATGTTCCAAAAGTTCGCTTAGCGGAAAGCGGCTAAAATTCAAGGATACGGCCCGGTTTTCCACCAGGGACAGATTGTCCAGTTCTTTTACCAGGTGCGAAAGCCGTATAACTTCATCCTGCAGTAGAGCAATGCTTTCAATATCCAGCGGAATGGAACCCGTCTGCATTCCTTCCAGTTGTCCTCGCAGAAATGTCAAGGGGGTTCGTAATTCATGCGATATATCGGCAGTTAATCTGCTCCGGTTCTTTTCGACATCATCCAACTTTTGCGCCATTAGATTGAAATCCCGCCCCAGTTCCATAAATTCACGATCACCCTGCAAACTTAGCCTTTCATCCAGCTTTCCATTGGCCAGCTGGTGAATAGCAGATGATAAAGCGGCTAGAGGGGAGCTAATACGCTTCCCCAGCGCTAAACCCAATATCAGGGCAATAATACCTATAACAATTGCCAGTATGGCTGTATTTATGGTGAGTCTGGCGACAAATTGATTCTCCAGTGAAGACAAGCCCGAACCCAGTGGGCTGATTATATATAAAGTGGCCCGGGGTTGATTATCAACCCGGAGTTCCCTTGAACTATGAAGTGAATCCAGTTTGGCCGGCTGTCCGATGAGTAAACCCTGGGTATCTGCTACCACCATATTATTGGCATCGGTAACTATTAGCCGTTGTCCCTGCCTTATTCCCATTCCCATAGGCATTGACCCGTGGTGGCGGCGTTGCCCCATAGCTTTACCATTCCCTATGGTATTAGCTTGCAGATACTCCTGTAAGCCGTCACTGCCATACTGTGAATAGTAATCGCTTATGATTGGAGCCCATTGATCGAGCATGACCTGGTTATAGTTATCAATATATGTGGAAAACTGCTGCCTGGTCATAAGCAGCATAATCAGGCTGGTAGCTATAACCGCCAGTACGGAAACGATGATAAAGCTGGTTGTAATTTTATTGGCCAAACCCGATTTTGCCATTGCAAACTCCATCTCACCGCTATCGCTGGTGATACAAACAGTACTGAAAAAATATTTCTCGCTTTATTATTCCTCTGCAACTAACTTATAGCCAATGCCATAAACTGTTTTTATGCTAACTTTGCTTTTCCCGGTCGCTTCGATTTTATGGCGCAAATTACTGATATGAGTATCGATAGTTCTTTCATAACCCTCGTAGATATCGCCAAATACACGGTCCAAAATATGCAGGCGGGAAAAAACCTGCCCTGGATTCTCCGCCAACAGCAAAAGGATTTTAAATTCAGTTGGGGTTAATGCTAAAGGAGTATCTCCTATTAATGCCTCCAACCTCTCCGGATTAATAGAAAGATTGGGAAAGCTAATATTAGTAACCTGCTCATGGGGACGACTGCGCCGCAGTACAGCTTTAATCCGAAGAGCCAGTTCCCGGGGTGAGAATGGTTTGGTAATATAATCATCGGCCCCCAGCTCCAGGCCCAATAATTTGTCAACTTCATCCGCCCGAGCAGTCAAAACTATGATCGGGGTATTATCCTTCTGCCTAATCCTTTTCAATACTTCCCAGCCCGATAAGCCGGGCAGCATAAGATCCAGGACAATTAAATCCGGTTTTATATCCTGCCAAACCCGCAGAGCTTCAAGACCGTCAGCCGCCAGGGCTACCCCAAAACCCTCCTGACGAAGATTTTGTGACAGCATATCGCGAATCTTTTTTTCGTCCTCTACCAGCAGAATAAGTGAATCCATATGATCTATTCCCCTTTAACCAGCTTGCTATCTACTGCTAGTATAACATCTTGAGTTTAAGATTGATTAATAAGAAAAGTGAGGGGTGAGGGTTGAGGGGGGTGTGTAGGGAACGCCCCCCCGTGTCGTTCCGAATCAGGCTTCGCCAACGCTCGCTTTGTATATTTATGCAACCCTTATACAAGAAAAAGGGATTTTTGCAGTGGAGTCAAGATTAGTAAGTAAGGGTACCCTATCCAGGGTACCCTTATAGGCAGTATCTGTTATTGCTTATTGATTAGCGGGTGCAGCATAGGGACAGTTGGCCTGATTTTGTCCGCAACCTGCTCCCCGGCCTTGTCCCTGGCCAAATCCCTGCATATGTCCCCTGCCCTGGCCCCGCTGATTGCCATTCTTTGGGCCAAGCACCGTTCTTTCCACATTTGCTTTAATCCTTTCAGCCATGTTATTCAAACAAGCTTGATATTGTTCTCCACTAATCTTCTTATCAGCTTTCAATTCATCCAGGATTGCTGTGCGCTCAGCGATAACTTTATCGATTACTGCTTGTTCACTTACTCCCTTGGATTCAGCAATAGCCGCTAAAGACTTTCCTTCTGCCCGTTGACTGCGGATATCGGCAATACTCAACCCGGTTAAGTCAGAAACCGCCTGGAGAGTTGTCTGGGCCTTTTGCTGACCCGCCGCATTTCCCTGACGCAAACCTGCCTGCCCATTAGTACCATTGGCTGCCATTGCACTGGCAACCATCCCCACCAACAACAGCAGGGATAAAGCTAAAATTGCAACTTTAGACGACCTCTTTTTCATAATCCTTCCTCCAATCAAATAGATTATTTTGAACTCTGGCTATATAATAGCGGGCAATTATTGTGAAAATTTCAATAAAGTATGGAGAAATTGTTAAGATTAAGCCTGGATAAAATCTCACTTGTAAAACAAAAACCTGTTGGAGAAATGAAAATGGAGACGGAAGAGAAGTTGAAGCGATTTCATTGCTCTAATATTGTTTAAGGGCTTCCTCATTTACGGTAAACCCCAGGCGAAGCTGCTCTCGCCAGAAGGAAATCTGCCGGTTGCTTTGTTCCAGTTTTTTTAAAAGGAGCTTTTCCTCGGGGGTAGTGCTATGAAGTTTAAACATACCCCCGTTTTTCATAACTACCCGTCTATCAGCCAGTAAGGCTAACATCGGATCATGGGTAACCAGTACCACTATTTTATTCTGCAAGGCCAACCCTTTCAGGGCCGCCAAACGATCAATGCCGGCATTTTCCAGCTCATCTAGCAAAACCACCGGCGCATCACTGATTAGCGCTACATCAGCTACCATCAAAGCGCGGGATTGACCGCCGCTTAATACGGTAAGCTTGTCCTGGCTGCCGATAGGTTCTCCGCTCAGCCGGTTGGCGTAGTTTAATACTTGTTCCGCCAGCATCTCTGCTTGTTCCAGATGACGGCTGCAGGCATGTAAATTGAGAAAATCCTTGACACTCATATCCATAACAAAATTCATGTTCTGGGAGACTTCTGCCGCCATTCCCCGCAGCACCCTATCATCCGCAAACTCGCCGGCCGGCATCTGGTTAATGAGGATACGGCGCTGTGACGGAGTCTCACCATCAGCCCATTGTTCAATATCAGCAATGAGCATGCTCTTGCCCGAACCGGTTGTTCCCACCACCGCGAGAATCTCCCCCGCCCTTATATCAAGGAGCGGGATGGCCTCTGCTGCGCCGTCTTTATCTTTTCCTCCTATTACGCTAATAGAATCAATCATTTTTTAAAACATTCCTCAAGTCTATTTTCCATCATTGTTGTTGTGCTAAGTACCGGGCACAACCACCGATGAAAAGTGAATTCAAATGTTCTTTAACGTTAAGATGCACCTGGCATATATCAGTTATCGGTCATCGGTCATCGGTCGTCAGACGTCAGAAGAGGGAAGGGGTTCCTTGCTCCTCATTTTTTCAAACTTTCCAAAATCAACCTTCTTCACATTCCCCATCTGATAGCTGCTGCCAATCATGGTTTCTCCCGTACAGTAGGAGCAAATGGCCGCAGGCATGGAACAACGCAATTCCTGGCCTTCAATCCGATTTACGGAGGCGCTTTCCATTATGATTTTCTTTAATTTCAGGCTGCCCTGCCCGTTAAGCCCGTTGACTGACAGCACCGCAGCATCCGGGTTTGCCATTTCCACTCGCTGCCGGAATACCTCTCGTTCAGCCTGGGATACAACATCCCCTTTACTTATAAGCACAACGTCAGCCGTACTTAACATCGGTCCTACCTTTTGCGGGGTGTCAATTCCACTCAG
>NZ_JAQVZX010000074.1 GCF_028707975.1 Syntrophomonas sp. | reverse complement strand
AGTTTGCCTCCGGCTTCCTTCAGATTCCGCGTCGCCGCGGACACCCTTGCCCTTGGCTATGTGCTTGGCACTATCAACCCGCACTAGGGACTTTCACCCATTAGACTGCGCCCATGCCGGGCACACCTTAAAAAGCACTTCCACCTAAGGAAGTGCTTTTTTTATTAACCGCCCATTGGTATCAAGGGGTGTCAAATGGGAGGTTCTCCTGACACGCTGCCTAAACCCTATTTTCTTACTAACCCCCAAAGGGTGCAACCTTAATAGCGATATCCGAAGGATGGAGCGCCAGTAGTACCCGAAGGGTGCAGGGTGAGGCCACAACCACCGATGAAAGGTGAGTTAGTATGCGCTAGAATAGTAAGATATAGCAGGAAATAACCCCCTCACCCTTCTGATGTCTGACAACCGACAACCCCTCACCCCTCACTTTTCTTACTATGACCTCTGGAAGATTTACGAAAAAGTTTTAATATTTAGAGGGCTGAGCAAAGAACGGCGCAGAAAACCGTAATCAATTAACCAGGCTCCATCCTTTTGCAAGAACTTGACCTCTACATTTTTCAGATATTCCCGGCTTGAACCCTTTAAAGCCAGCCTTATACCAACCCGGTCGAGATTATCTTCTTTTTTTTCTATTTTATCAATGCGAATATACTTTATTTCCATAGCAGCCCTAGAAAGCTCATCCTCTTTACTACCGCTCATCACTTTGCCCGCTATTTTGCTATCCCCTTGATCCATTGCCACCACAAACACCCGGATAATATCCTCCGGTTCCAACAATTTTAGTTCTCTATCCAATATTTCGGCAGCTTTCCATATCATTATTTTATGACCCCAATCGGATTTGCGGCTGCCATGGGTTATGCTGTCCCGAAAATGAACACAAAAATGTCCCTTAAAATTATTGTCGGGGATGGCACCACTGCCATGCGGCATCCCGTTCATTGAAGCGGCAATCATTTGGTCATTATCCAGTTGGAGTATAGCGGCTCTTCGCTTCCAGCTCCACTGTCCGCCATATATCTTTTTCATTATTGAAGTGTCTTCAGCTGTCAATGGTTGAACATCAGCGTGATAGCTGCCTCCCCTCCTCTGTATGCGGAATTTCATTTGCGTATCCAGATCCACCAGCGTTGCTTTGGCGTATTTGGGAAATAGCTTGTTCACTTCCTCCCAGGATAGATATTCTCCCTGCAGTGCTTTCTGTTCAACACGCTCAGGCTTTATTTTTTCTTTTATGGATTCAGATTTGAAAATGAAAGGCAGGAATAGGCAGGAAAATAGAATCATAAAAAAAGCCAGACGGTGCTTAGCCAGATTAAATACCAAGAGCCCTTACCTCCTTTGCAAAAATATATGAGAATAATACGGCAAATATGTAGTAAGAGTACCTTTTTATCAAAGTTTATAAATTATAATTTTGGTATAAATTGTGACTACACTGCAAAAAACCCTTTTTGTTGCATAAGGGTTGCATGAATATACAAAACGCTGGCGAAGGTGAAAGCGGCGGGCGAAGACCGCCCTTACAATGCCTTGCAGTCGCTATTAAGGTTGTTGCGCCTGATTCGGAACAACACGGGGGTCGTTCCCTACATACCCTACGGTCGCTATTAAGGTTGCACCCTGCGGGTACGCCTGGTGTTCCGCCCTGCGGGCACTTCTGATGCTCCCTGCGGTCGCTACTGAGGTAGCTGAGCGGTATATTTATGTACACAAATGCATATTTGTTACTTTTTGCAGTGACATCAATTTGTTGCTAATGCTAGAATGGAGATAGGGTCATAGGGTATATTCCCTTGGGGGAATCTTGCTGCCCTGGCCGGGGCAAGCTAGAGAATAATCTTGGCGGGAGATAATTCGCAATTATCTCCCCTTTTCTAGATATATATTCGCGAAAGGAATGCTCATCAAATGAAGCACGAAGCAGATAGTCCCAGCGAAATAATCAGGTTTTTCCATCGTTTGGATCGCAGCCATTTCATTGACAACGATTACAGGAACATGGCTGATTGTGACCAGGCTTTGCCCATCGGATTTGGGCAAACTATTTCCCAGCCCAGTCTGGTGCTGGAAATGACCCTGGCCCTGGAGCTAAATAAGAAATGCCGGGTACTGGAAATAGGCACTGGTTCCGGCTATCAAAGCGCTTTTCTGGCTGAATTTGCGGCTGAAGTCTTTAGCATAGAGCTAATACCGGAGCTATCGAAAAAAGCACAAAGCCGGCTTAAAGAACTGGGATACCGCAACATTAATTTCCAGATAGGGGATGGTAGTCAAGGCTGGCCGGAATTTGCCCCTTATGACCGCATCATCGCAGCTGCAGGTGCGGCCTCCATACCCCAACCCCTGTTGGAGCAGTTAAATGTTGGAGGCATAATGCTTTTACCGCTGGGCCCCCCAAGTATGCAGGAATTGATACTGCTAAAAAAGGGGAATGACGCCCAGCTAAGCCAGGAATCCCGCGGCGAAGTGCGCTTTGTTGAATTCAAAGGAGATTATGGCTGGGGAATGCAGGGCAAAGCGGGCGATTAGCCGGTTACTCCCGTGCCGGCCTGTGAGTGGCAGGTCGCTATTAAGGTTGCTGAGCGATATTTATCTCTTCCTGCTCCTCTATAATCTTTTTCATTTCTTCTTGCCTTTCGGCCATTAGTTGCTCTCTGCCTTCCGGCTCTAAACTCCAGCGGCGTTTTAAAACCAAAATTCATCTCTCCTATCTCTCCCCTGGAGCAGGCATTTCGGCGCAAACTACTCCTGCTTGCTGGTAGATTTGATCCAACAAGCGGAGTGAATCCCGCAACTGTTCCTGGCTTTCTCCAGCACGCTCACTTTCTGCTCTTACTATTTCCCTTCCCTTTTTACGAGCTTCCTCCCATATCATTACCTGCCGCAGTACCTGCTGGCTAATTTTGTCGTCCAGGCTTTGCACAAGAATTAATTCCCGTAACATAGCAAAAATCTCGCTCTGCAAGTCTCGGTTCTTTTTCCATTGTTCAGCAATGCGCTTATTCAGGTTCTCCAATCTCTCCTTTTCCTGCCGGCCCAACTCCAAGAGCATAGCTTCTGTTTCCTTCGAAGTTCGCGAATTTAGGCCTTTTTTTCTCAATTGGCTTTCCCCCTTCCATCCTGCTTCACCAGTAAATCATTCCCCTGAAAAAGGGGGGCGTTTACTGCAAATACTCCGGTCATGGTACAGGTAATTCCGTGGTGGGGAAAAGTGGGATATATACCGATTTCCCGACCTACTTCACAACCCGATTCTTGCATAATTCTGCTTACGGTTTGCTGAGCCAGCATAGGATGATTGTTTTGTTGGCTGATATGGGCCAGTAAAACCTGCATGGGATTATGGCGGGGCACACTACTCAGCAGGCGAGCAGTATCAAAATTCGAGAGATGACCTTCCCTGCCTTCTATACGCTTTTTAAGATAGGGGGGATAAGGACCGTTTTTAAGCATTTGGGGATCATGATTGGATTCCAAAACGGCAATATCAGAAAAAGATAGGGCCTGTTCCACTTCCCGGCTTACAATTCCCAGGTCAGTTGCAATTACCGCTTTTCGTTTCCCATAATAGAAACAAAATCCTACCGGATCAATGGCATCGTGGGAAATAGCAAAGGGTTCTATCAATACCCTTCCCAGGGGAAAAGTTCCTTCTAGCTCTTTAATACATTCCCCGGGAAATTTTTTACGGCATTCAATCCTGCTCCAGGTAGCCGGTCGGGCAAAAACAGGAAGTTGGTACTTGCGTATAAATACATCCAGTCCTTTAATATGGTCTGTATGTTCATGGGTAAGCAATACTGCGTCCAATTCCCCCGCTCTCGTACCTATTGCCTGGAGTCCGTGCTCAATCCGGCGGCAACTGATGCCGGCGTCCACCAGAATTTTGCTTTCTCCAAACTCGAATAGAACGGCATTTCCTGTACTCCCACTGGCCAGGACATGAACTTTCATAGTAAAACTCTCCTCTATGTATTAGTAAGGAAAGTGAGGAGTGAGGGAGTTAAGTTATTTCCTCTACATCTTACGATGCAAGCCCTTACTAACTCACTTTTCATCGCTGATTGTGGTCCCCGGTCATAGGGGGTAGTACGAAAAATAACTTTTTGACGCTTAGGAGACAGACCAGCACTTAGAAGCGATAATTTGTAATAAAATTAACGGATTACTGGCTGAGTGCTACAAGTAACTTTAATAGCACCCAAAGGGATCGAGTATGTCAACAACCCCGTCCCCATGTCAACTTAAGGACTAAGGATTTGATGATATAATTCTGCATAGCTCTGTCTTTCCCTGGCCAGCGAGAATCTTTCTTTTACCAGTTTCCCAGCCTCCAAGCCCATTCTTTGACGACTTTCCGCCGAGGACAGCATCTTCCGGGCTGCCGCAGCCAGTTCCTCCTGGTTCCTTACATAATATCCTTGCCGTCCTTCCTCAATAATGTCCAGATTTCCCGGTACAGCAGTCAATATAGCCGGCTTGTTCCGGCTCATGCCCTCCAGCAATCCCTGGGGTTGTCCTTCTGCCTGGGAGGTGTTGAGTATTACATCGGCCAGCGACAAATAGCTTTCCATCTCACTATGTAAGACTTCTCCCAGATAAAATACCCAATTTAGCTCACTTACCCGCTGCTTGATCTTTTGGCCATAGTCCTGATCAATCACTGGACCAATAATCAACAAACGAAGCTCAGGAAAATCCTTATATACCCTTTGCAGCCCATCAATAGCCAGTTCGATATCTTTTACCGGACGGAGACCGCTGGGAAGAGCAAATACGATATTATCTGTTGCCAAACCTATCATTTCTCGCTTCAAGAGAAGCCTTTCTTCCAGCCATATTCCCTGGGGTATGGTTGAAAGCTTAGAACAATACTCCGGATAAGCATCCCCAATTAATTTTTGGAAATAATCATGGAAGACTATGATTTTCTCTGTTGCGGCAAAAGCAGCCAGAACCAGGTCTCTCCCCGAGTTCTTGAGGTCATAATTTAAATCGCTGCCGGTTGTGGTTAGAATAAGCGGCAAATTTCGGAGCTCAGGAAACTCCGTCAGCACCCCGCCAAAATAGCGGGCATTAAAACCGTGCACCAGCGAATACTTGCTGTTAATTAGATACTCGCGCAGGCTATCCCGCCATCCCTTTTCCTCCAAAGACAAAAGATCCACGGTGAACCCCCGCTGTCTCAAGGCCGTTTGCAGGCGCAACGTGGTCAGGGTATTCCCCCGCTGCATATGGTGGAAAGGTGTTAGCATCAGAACTGGCGCAGATTCCCAGTTCATAATACCCCCCTTTTTATAGAGATATTGGCCCGGAGCAGTTCAAAGCACTCACAATAATCCCCTTCTCCCGTCATTATTCCCCGGTAGCGGTTCAAGCCCATTATAGCCTCATCATAGCGGATTTCCTCTAATTGAGAACGGTGCAGTCTCAGAGCATCGAGTTTTACTTCCATAAATTCGCTTATATCTTCAACATAAGCTGGCTCTTGCAAGGGTGCCCAGACCTCATAACCAAAAATATTTCCCACTGACCAGGGCTGGCCTTCACATTCTTGAAACCAGGGCCCGGCTGCCCTATGACAGGCCTCCAGCACCAGTTCGTGGGTAACCCGGTGATCTCTGACCCGATCTTTACTATGCGGTATGTATACAGCTATGGGCCTCTTTTCCCGGATCAGGGTAATAATTTTTACCAGATTATCTCGTTTAAACTCCAAATACCCATCGGGATTGCGGAAAAAAAAGAGCTCGCTGACCCCAAGCAAGGCCGCGGCTTTCCGCGCCTCTTCCTCCCGGATTTGCACCATTCTCCTCTTTATATGCTTCAAGCTTCCCGCATCCCCGGAAGTAAGATAAACTATGGAAACCTTATTTCCCTGTTGCAGCTGCCGGGCAATACTGCCGCCACAGCCAATTATGTCGTCATCAGGATGGGGAGCAAACACTATAATATTTTCCATAGCAACTGCTTCCGGCCTCCTTTGCAAATTTTTTTATTTCCACTATTTAATTTACTGCTTTATAAAAGCCCAAACATTCCAAGACTTATTGATAAAATTATACCATCTATTGTTCATATAACTCAATTTGACTATTCCCTTTATTGCCCTTACAGCTAAGCTCATCCCGCACTTATAAAAACTGCTTGCCATTTGCCGCCAGCCGCTTATAATGAAACCAGGTAAACTATTTGAGTTTTTTTAGTTTACCTACCCCAGCATTTGGTCTACCGGAGGTGTGTTGATGAAACGCAAAAATATTATCGTCTTGCTCCTGCTCCTATCTATTCTGGGTCTTTGCTTTTTTCTCTTATACCAGAATTACTGGGGCGAAAACAAGCCAAGTCTTCAGGCTACAGGAACCATTGAGGCTACCAGCGTGGAATTGAAAGCCCGGGTCAGCGGCACTATAAAGAGCTTTAAAGCCCAGGCGGGAGACTCGGTCGAGGCTGGACAATTAGTAGCAGAGCTGAGTCGCCATGATCTGCTGGCTCAGAAAGAAAGGGATGCCCTGGGAGTATTGGCGGCACAGGCAAGGCTGGATGACCTGGTATCCGGAGCCCGTTCTCAGGAAATAAAAGAAGCCCTGGCCCGGGTAAATATGGCCAGAAGTACTTATGAACAGGCGGAACGGGAATTGGAGCGTATGCAGAAGCTTTTTGCGCAGGGAGCCGTTGCCGAGGATAAACAGGAGCAGAGCCGTTTAAACAGCGAGCTTAAGAAAAACGAGCTCACCGCGGCTGAAGCCAGGTTAAGCCTTTTGGAATCGGGTAGCCGCCCGGGGGCCATATCAGCTGCCGCTGCGGAACTGGAGCGCAGCAAAGCGGTATTGAAAAGCAGCGAAGCCTTGCTGGATGACCTCAAATTGCTGTCCCCATTGGAGGGAACCTTGATTACTAAGAATTTTGAAGAAGGCGAGTTTGTCACCATGGGAGCCACCCTGGCCACTCTGGCTAATTTGCATCACCTGTGGATAAAAGTTTATATTCCCACTGATGAACTGCCCCAGGTTAAATTGGGGCAAAAAGTAAATATCAGCGTAAGTGGTTGCGAGCAGGTTTTTTCCGGAGTGGTTAAGGAAATATCTTCACGGGGGGAATTCACCCCCAAAAGCATTCAGACCAAAAAGGAGCGCGCCAATGTAGTCTTCCCGGTGAAGATTAATATAACAAGCAACCCGAACGGTATTCTCAAAGCAGGTATGCCAGCCGATGTGCTTTGGCAAGAGATGACGCCATGATTAACTGCGCCCAGTTAACTAAAAGCTTCGGCCCTATCCCGGCGGTCAGGGAGGTAAACCTGCAGGTCAAGAAACAGTCTATCACCGGATTGCTGGGACCGGACGGGGCCGGCAAGACCACTCTGCTGCGTATGATCTGCGGCCTGATCACTCCTGATTCGGGCGCAGTCCAGCTCATGGGTCTCTCCCCCGAAAAAATTGAACGCCAAGACCTGGGCTACATGCCGCAGAGGTTCAGCCTTTACGGGGACTTGAGCGTGATAGAGAACATAGATTTTTTCGCTTCTCTCTATGGGCTGCATAAGAGCTTGATCAGAGAACGGGCAGAAGAGATTTTAGAACGCACCGGCCTGGCTGGTTTTGAACAGCGCCTGGGAGAACAGCTTTCCGGAGGCATGAAACAAAAGCTGGCCTTAAGCTGTGCCTTGATTACCCGGCCGCAAATCCTGGTTCTGGATGAACCGACTTACGGGGTAGACCCCCAATCCCGGCAGGAATTCTGGCAGATACTCTATGATCTGAATCGAGAGGGGATAACGATACTGCTCTCCACTCCTTATATGGATGAAGCTGAACTCTGCCATCAAGTAGCTTTTATCAATGAAGGCCGCCTGGAGGTAGTGGCGCCACCGGCAGAAATTAAGCTGAGTTTCCCTTTTCGCATTTTGGAACTAAGAGCCCCCCTCAGAGATCCTCATTTTTTTGATTCTCTTCCCGGAATATTGGATGCCTCCTTCTATGGTTATAAGTACCGCCTGGTAGTTGAAGAAGTGGATAATTCCCGCCGTCGGCTGGAAGAATTGCTGACTTCCCAGGGTCTGGAGCCGGAGTCCATTGTGGAGGCAGCCCCTTCCATGGAAGAGCTTTTTGTTTTCCTGGCTGAAGCAAAAGGCTTTGCGGGAGGTGAAGTCTGATGCCGGATCTGCCGGTTGAGACCTGGGATTTGAGCCGGAAATTCGGAGAGTTTACCGCAGTTGATCGGGTAAACCTGCAAATCCGCAGTGGTGAAGTTTGCGGCTTTCTGGGGCCCAACGGCGCCGGTAAATCCACCAGCATACGCTTGCTCTGCGGAATCCTGGAACCCAGTTCCGGAAATGGCCGGGTTTTAGGTTATGATTTGAAAACTGAAAGTGAAAAAATAAAAACCCGCATCGGCTATATGTCCCAAAAGTTTAGCCTCTATGATGATTTGACGGTATGGGAGAATCTGGACTTTTTCGCCGGGCTTTACCGCATTCCCTACCGGGAGCGGCGCCAAAAAGTGGATGCGATGATAGCTCTGGCCGGTTTACGGGAGCGGGAAAAACAGCTGGTAGCCACCTTGAGCCCCGGATTTCGACAGCGCCTGGCCCTGGGTTCCGCTATCATATCCGATCCCGACCTGCTTTTTCTGGATGAGCCAACCAGCGGGGTCAGTCCGTCCAGCCGCCGGGCCTTTTTTAACCTTATCCAGGAGCTGGCCGCCAATGGAACTACGGTAATTGTCAGCACCCATTTTATGGATGAGGCCGAACGTTGTGACCGGATAGCCTTTTTTAACCAGGGCCGCTTGCTGGCTTTGGATAGCCCTGATCGATTAAAGAACAGTGTTATAGAGGGAGTATTGCTGGAAATTGAGCTTCCCGACCCTCTGCAGCAAAGCGCCTTTATCCAGAGTCTCCCTTATGTGAAGGAATGCTCGGTTTACGGCTTGCGCTTGCATGTGCTGGTAGAGAGCCACGAGGCAGCAGCTCTCCTGGAGGAAGCCACCGGCATCCAGCCCCTACCCATAACCCCTTCTTTGGATGATGTTTTTATTGCCCTGGCCCGAAAAAAAGAGCGGGAGGAAAATGATGAGCCGGATTTTTGCCGTAATTAAAAAAGAATTTATCCAGATGAAAAGAGACCGAATGACCCTGGCCCTGATATTCATGATTCCTTTGATCCAGTTGCTCCTTTTTGGCTATGCTATCCAAACCGATGTCAAGCACATATCGACAGTGGTCTTTGACCAGTCTCTTTCCCCGGAAAGCCGGG
>NZ_JAQVZX010000073.1 GCF_028707975.1 Syntrophomonas sp. | reverse complement strand
AGTTGACGGGGATATCCCTGGCCATCCCAGCGCTCATGATGTTGAAAGGCGATGTGAGCGGAAAGAAGGGAAAGAACATTGTGCTTCCTGAGAATATCAAACCCAAGGCCTGCATGCTGCTTAATTTCTGCAAATTCTTCCCGGCTAAGGTCATCGGGTTTATTGAGAATGTTTTTGTTTATCTTTATTTTGCCTATATCATGAAGCAAGGCGCCTACACCCAATTCCTTGAGCTGGCTTCGTTCATAATTCAGACTAACGCCACTCATTATCGAAAGAACACCTACATTTACCGAATGAGCATAAGTATAATCATCAAATGAACGAATATCGGTTAAACTGACCAGGGTATTGGGGTTAGCTATTATTTCGTCAATTATTTCGTCTACGGTGTTTTTTACAGCATGCAAATTAAGTTGGTGTTTCTTTTCCAGCAAATTAAAGCTTTCCTTGAGAGTTCTTATTGCTTTTAAACGAGTCTTTTCAGAAATTATATCGCTTACGGCATCTGATTCATCAAAAAGCTCATCTCGTATATAAACTGACATAACTCCTGCCTTTTGCAAGCCATGGATATATTTCTCGTTGAGTTCTACTCCAGCGTGTAAAAGCACCCTTTCTTCACTGTTAAATATGGCTCGTGCTACTATCATTCCCGGATCCAATTCATATATAGAAACCCTGCGCATAAAAATTCACCTGTTTTAATAATTTACCTTGTAAGGAGCATACCAGTGCCTGTAAGTAGAAGTTCGTAAGCTGCATCTGGGAAATAAAATAAAAGTCAGATTTATGTAAATATATCATATATGCAGCTAAACCGGGTATTGGATAATTCGACTTTTTTAAAAGACTTCCTGCTCATATCCTAAATATTAAACAATTATTATAGTTTGCCAGAATGCGGTATTTAAGTAAAGCTCAATTTTTACCCACTATCGGGCATTTATTCTTATTTGCGATGAAGAGAGTAAAATGATAAATTACTAGTAAAAGCAAAACAGAGGAGAAACATGAAAAAGAAAAGACAAGTAGCTTTTCCCAGGGCCATATTAAAAAACTTGGCAGATGAGATAAAAAAAATGGCAGGCAGTAATGAAGGACGGCTCTTTATTCTGGAAATGGTCGAAGAAATCCCTTACGATATTCGCGCTCAGGTTATTGAAGGCTTGTCAGCTTTTTATGAAGATGAGATAGTGGAATTCTTTCAGCTGTTAAAAGCGGAATACGGTAGTGAAATGGAATCTCTATGTGCTCGAGCTTTAGAAAAATTCAGCATGGCTGGCCTGGACATTAGTTCACCTATATTTTTCCAAGGATCCTTATTAAAAGCTTACGCCACTTGCAGCCGCCATACCGGAAGGCTGAGCCTTGATATTGCCTGGAAAGCTTCTGGAAAAGGGGTTCATGTTGAGTCTTTTTACCTGACCTTTAATGCGGATGGCTTACACAGTTTTTTCCTGGTGGAAAATATGCCCCTGGCCCAGTTTGAGCATGACCGCCAGGTTTTGGGAGAGATGGTGGAATTAAGTTTTGACGAGGCTTCTCTCTTAATCTCGCAGGCCTTTGCTTTAAATCTTCGTCATATGAGTCGACCTTCGGTTGGTAGATTCTTATACCAAAAATACTTGAGTCATAGCACCACAATCAGTGAAATTCAGGAAAGAGAACTTTTGCATAGAATATCCCCCCGGCTCACACCACGACAACTGGTAAACAGCTTCTTTTATGCTTTGAAATATCAAGATTTAAGCTATATTCTATCCTTGATAAGTACCAGCCATACCCCTCAAGCTTTACAGCAATTTGATGGTTTTTTAAAGCTGGGGAAAACACTATTGGAAGGGCAGGTTGAGGAGGTTTACGCTTCCGGCAAACATGCCAGAGTAATCGCTTCTTCTCTTGGTCTAAAGGATCATGAACTAGAGCAGCATTCCTATTGTTTTTATTTAGTAAAAGTAGAATCAGGCCACTGGTCTATTGTAGATATTCAAAGCTTGCCGTCTCAGGCAAAAACCAGGACCAACCTTACCAATCCCCTCGAAGCCAATGTCTTTTGCCGGGTATACGAAATAACGGACATGGACGAGTTTTTCCTGGTTCTCGACAAAATAGACAACATAAGGGAGATGGAAGAGCTTCCTTATGGCATTCATATGCGACTAACCTGTTTTGAAGACAATTTTAACCATGGGGTATCTTTTTTTACCGGGGTAATTGCAGACATGATAATTAATGGTGATGAGTTTGTCGTCATATCCCGCGAACAATCAACTGTAGCGGAAATCCATAAGCTCTTTATTTCTCTCTCGGGCATTCCGGTTATTTATCGCGGAGAGTATGAAGTCAGCCTCTTAAAAGCTTACCGCTATCTGGGTGGTAATTATGTTTACTTTGAAGATGTTTTAGTTGATCAAGAGGGTGAACAGGTATTTGATGACGGTATGCGTTTCATCAGTGCTCGCTACCTGGTAAAGGATTACAAGAAGGTTTGGCAGAGAATGGGAGAATTATCTCTGGTAGAAATTGAGACAACGGTTGATTACCGGGTTTATTACCAGTTGGAAGATCGAAACGGTGCCCCGGCGTTTTTCGCTGAGTATATTTTGGGTCCAAACTGGTTAAGCATTTCTGCGTTTGGTGAGCTTGATCTCAACCAAGCCCGGCAAAGCTTAGAAAAAGAGATTTATGAATACCTGGAGTATGATGGTATGGAACTGAAAACAGAAGGTTTCTTCGACATCTTGAGCAGTGAGATTAGCAGGGAAAATCCCGGCTTAGAAAAGGCCTTGAAAGAAATGTACCTTAATAAGTGGTATAATTCCCATCTATCTACCTTAAGTGGAATGAGTCCATCTGAAGCTTCTCAGAGCGAAGAGGGCAAAAGATTACTGTGGACCATGTTCAAGAAAATAGGACAGCGAGAGAAGAAAGGCCTGGTGCCTGGCCAACAAAAAAGAATTAACCTGAAGGAATATATGCGCAAAGTTGAGCAAGGGAAAGAAGGGAAAATTTAAACAGCATATTGACAGCATCTAATACTTTCAATATACTTTTAAGCATCGGGAGAAACTGCGGAGCAGTTTCAACATACCGCTGCAACAAGGCGGGGGATTAGAACCCGCCGCCTGTTTTCTAAATTAGAACCCGACCGCTTAAAGAAGCACCCTGCGGGCACAACTGATGTTCGCTTCGCTCACTATTAAGGATGCGGGGGACATATTTGCCTCGTTATAGATAATTAAATATTTGCAAATAGGCAATGAAGGGAACGGACATATGAAATCACTTGATGAAAGAGAGCCGGGCAAGGTGAGAGCCGGTACAAAATTTCATGTGGTGCTCATCCCGGAGTCGCTATCTGAAAGGCCATGAGCTCAGTAGGTGTTGCCGGATAAAGGTGTCCGTTAAAAACCTGGCATTATTAGGATTAATATGCTGCAAGAGGCCACATCCCCCGATGTGGCAAGCAGGGTGGTACCGCGGGAAGCTCCCTCTCGTCCCTGGTGGGGAAGAGAGGGTATTTTTGTATTCTTTTTTAAATCTGACTAACCCCCCCATGGCGCGGGGGCATTGTTTTTATCTTTTGTAATCTTTGACTCTACTGCAAAAACCCCTTTTTATTGCATAGGGTTGCATAAATATGCAAAGCGAGCGTTGGCAAAGCATGGATGCTTCACCCTTCGGGTACCCCTTGAGCCGCGAGACGAGCCGTTGGTGTTGCCCATGCGTAGCGCCCTGTCGGGCACAACTGATGCTCCCTGCGGTCGCTATTAAGGACGCTGGAGCGGAATATTTATGCAAGCAAATGCAAAATTATTATTTTTTGCAGCGGAATCAATCTTTAAATAAAAATAAATAGGAGTGTTGGTGATGGGATTAAAGATTTACCTCGATGGAAAGTTTGTGGATGAGGAGGAGGCCAAGGTATCGGTTTTTGACCACGGTTTTCTTTATGGTGACGGCGTATTTGAAGGAATCAGGGCCTATCATAACAGTGTATTCCGCTTAAAGGATCATGTTGATCGCCTTTATGATTCAGCCAAAGCCGTAAATATGGAGATTCCGGTGAACAAGGAACAAATGTCGGAAATAATCCTAGAAAGCTGCCGCCAAAACGACTTAAAGGATGCTTATATCCGGGTGGTTGTTTCCCGGGGCAAAGGCGACCTGGGTCTTGATCCCCGTAAGTGCTCGGTCCCCACGGTCGTATGTATTGCGTCTTCGATAAGCATCTATCCGGAGGAGATGTATGAGAAGGGTCTGGATGTCATTACCGTACCTACCCGCCGGAATGGCCCGGAAGGGGTTAATCCGCGTATCAAATCACTAAATTATCTTAATAATATTATGGCCAAAATAGAAGCCAATATGGCGGGTGTGCCTGAGGCCATTCTGCTTAACCAGGAAGGCTATGTAGCTGAATGTACTGGAGATAATATTTTTATGGTAAAAAACGGGATACTTAAAACCCCGGCCATTCATCTGGGCCTCTTGGAAGGAGTAACCCGCAACGAAGTAATTGCTATAGCCCGAAAAGAAGGTATTGATGTGCAGGAAACCACCTTTACCCGCTATGACCTTTTTGTAGCGGATGAGGTATTTTTGACCGGTACGGCTGCGGAGTTGATTCCCGTAGTAAAAGTAGATGACAGAGTAATAGCTGATGGTAAACCGGGACCGATATTCCATAAACTACTGCAGCAGTTTAGAGAAATCGTTAAAGAACCTGAAGCCTTGATCTTTAAATAAGCATGATACGGTTCGGGGTTGTTTCATAAATAAGTTTCTGCCGGCCCTGAATTTTATTCACTGATGTAATGGCAAACTACTTTTTATGGCATAAGGATTGCAAAATACTAATAGTTTCTTTGCAGTATAATAATTTACTGCACTATCACCAGTTTTATGTAAGCCTTTTGAGGAGGATTAAAGCATGAAAAGCGACAAGGTGAAAAAAGGTCTGGAAAAAGCACCCCATCGTTCACTTTTCAAAGCTCTGGGCTTGACTGACGAGGAGATAGATCGTCCCCTTGTAGGCATAGTCAATTCCCGGAATGAAATAGTACCCGGCCATATTAACCTGGATAAGATTGCGGAGGCGGTAAAAGCCGGTGTGCGTATAGCCGGGGGAACTCCGTTCGAGTTTCAGACCATTGGAGTTTGCGATGGTATTGCCATGAATCATATAGGGATGAAGTATTCCCTGGGCAGCCGGGAATTGATTGCTGATAGTGTGGAAGTAATGGCAACGGCGCACGCTTTTGATGCTCTGGTGTTTATCCCTAATTGCGATAAGATTGTTCCTGGTATGTTAATGGCGGCAGCCCGTTTAAATTTGCCCTCCGTTTTTGTTAGCGGCGGTCCCATGTTGGCAGGTACTATTAAAGGTAAAAAGCTAAGCCTAACCCAGCTTTTTGAGGGAGTAGGAGCAGTTGCCGCCGGGCGCATGAGCCTGGAGGAACTCCAGGTAATGGAAGAATACGGCTGCCCCACCTGTGGCTCTTGTTCCGGCATGTTTACGGCCAATTCCATGAATTGTCTTACGGAAGCTCTGGGTATGGGTCTGCCGGGTAATGGAACTATACCGGCGGTATTTTCTGAGCGCATCCGGCTGGCCAAGCAAGCCGGTATGAAAGTAATGGAGCTCTGGGAAAAGAATATATGCCCCCTGGATATCATGACCCCGGAAGCCTTTCAGAACGCGATTCGTTTGGATATGGCCATAGGATGTTCCACTAATTCCGTATTGCACCTGCTGGCTATAGCAGCGGAAAGCGGGGTAAAGATAGATCTGGAGATGTTTAACCAATTGAGTGCAACTACCCCGCACCTCTGCAAGCTTAGCCCGGCCGGGGAGCATCATGTGGAGGATTTTTACCAGGCGGGTGGAATACAAGCCCTATTTAATGAGTTGGATAAAAAAGATTTGATAAACCGGGAATGTATTAGCGTAACCGGCCGCAGTATGGGCGAAAATTTTGCGAATTCACCAGTCCGTGATTATTCGGTAATTCGTCCCCTGCATGAGCCCTACAGTGAAAGCGGAGGACTGGCTATACTCTTCGGCAACCTGGCCCCGGAAGGAGCCGTAGTAAAGAAGGGGGCAGTAGCCCCGGAAATGATGGAGCACGAAGGGCCGGCCCGGGTATTTAACAGCGAGGAAGAAGCGGTGGAAGCCATACTGGACAACCGGATCAAAGCCGGTGATGTAATAGTTATCCGCTATGAAGGACCACAAGGGGGACCGGGGATGAGGGAAATGCTGACCCCAACCTCGGCTATAGCTGGAATGGGTTTGGATAAGGAAGTGGCCCTTATTACTGATGGCCGCTTTTCTGGAGCTACCCGGGGAGCTTCCATTGGCCATGTATCACCTGAAGCTGCTGCTGGAGGCTTGATAGCCCTGGTAGAGGAAGGAGACCTTATTCGAATAAATATTCCGGCCTGCCGGCTGGAACTCCTGGTAGATGAGAGAACTCTCGGGGAGAGGAAGCTACTCTGGAAAGTACCGGAGCCCCGAATAAAAACTGGATATATGAGGCGATATGCCAGGATGGTACAATCAGCCAGTACCGGGGCCGTATTTAAAAACTAACCCATTATAATTGGTAATAATAGCGGGCCATCGAAAGCCCGCTATTGTTTTATCCGATGACTAACTCGCTCTAAGACTCCCGCCTCTATAGTCGGGAGTAATAGCGACAAAGTTTCTGGATAAGTGCGACTAAGCTTCAGATGGAGTTAAAACTCCACCTGAAGCAAGTCTTACTTTATAGAAAATAAAGCGGAGGTGAGCTAGGTGAAATTAAAAGGAGCCGAGATTTTACTGCAGTGTTTGCAAAAGGAAGGAGTGGATACCGTATTTGGTTACCCGGGTGGAGCGGTCTTACCCATTTATGATGCCCTGTATAAATCAGAGATCAGGCACATCCTTTCCCGACATGAACAAGGAGCCGCCCATGCTGCTGATGGTTATGCCCGGGCAACTGGCCGGGTAGGTGTTTGCATAGCAACCTCAGGTCCGGGAGCAACCAATCTGGTTACCGGAATAGCTACTGCCTACATGGATTCGATCCCCCTGGTTTGTTTTACCGGACAGGTTGGAACCTCTTTAATCGGTAGAGATGCCTTTCAGGAGGCGGATATAACCGGTATAACCCTTCCTATAACGAAACATAATTACCTGGTGGAGAAGACGGAGGATCTAGCTCGGATAGTGAAGGAAGCCTTTTATATTGCCCGTACCAACCGGCCCGGTCCGGTGGTGGTTGACCTGCCTAAAGATGTAATGGAAAAGGAAATAGATTTTGAGTACCCGGAAGAAGCCATTAACATAAGGGGTTATCGCGTAGTAAAGGGATACAATTCCAACCAGGTGATTACCGCCGTAGACTATATTCAAAAAGCCCGCCGCCCGGTAATCTATGCTGGCGGAGGAGTTATTTCTTCGAATGCGGCGGAAGAGCTGAGAGAACTGGCGGAGAAAAGGAAAATACCGGTTACCACTACCTTAATGGGGATGGGGGGATTTCTCGGCAACAGCTATCTCTCTCTGGGGATGTTGGGCATGCACGGAACCCGTTACGCTAATTATGCCATTGGTGAGTGTGACCTGCTTATAGCGGTAGGGGTGCGCTTCGATGACCGGGTTACCGGTAAGATTGATACCTTTGCCCCCCATGCGCGGGTGATTCATATTGACATAGATGCTGCCGAAATTGGGAAAAATGTGGAGGTGGAAGTCCCCATCGTAGGGCAGGTCAAGGAAGTGCTGGCGGCTATAAACCAGCGGCTGGAAGCAATCGAATCGGAGGAATTAAACGAATGGCATGAAACCATCCACCGCTGGAAAGAGGAATATCCCTTACGCTATGGGGATTCCTCTGAAGGAAGGATAATGCCCCAGCATGTAATCGAAGAAGTCTATTCTCTAACCCAGGGGGAGGCCATTATCTGTACCGAGGTAGGGCAGAACCAGATGTGGGCCGCCCAGTATTATCACTATAAGCATCCCCGCAGTTTTTTAAGTTCCGGGGGATTGGGTACCATGGGTTATGGATTCCCGGCCGCCATCGGCGCCAAAATTGCCTGTCCCGATCTGCCGGTTGTAGATATCGCTGGTGATGGTAGCATTCAAATGAATATACAAGAATTAGGTACCGCAGTACAATACCGGCTTCCTATTATTATCTGTATTTTGAACAATCATTTCCTGGGTATGGTTAGACAGTGGCAGGGTTTATTTTATGGAGGGCGTTATTCCTATACTGATATGAGCCATCAACCGGACTTTGTAAAAATAGCTGAAGCTTACGGGGCCATAGGCCGGCGTATCAAAGAAGCGTCCCAGGTTAGGGAAGCCCTGGAGGAAGCCCTTAAAGTTAAGGATCGCCCGGTGGTTCTGGATTTCTGGGTAGAGAGAGAAGCTGATGTCTATCCCATGGTACCACCAGGTGGATCCCTTATGAATATGCTGGGGGGGGATTAATCATGAAGAAACATACCTTGGCGGTTACCGTAGAAAATCGTCCTGGGGTCCTAACCCGGGTCACCACCATGTTCCGCCGGAGAGGCTACAACATTGAGAGCCTGGCGGTGGGGGCTACAGAAAACCCAGCGATTTCCCGCATTACCATAGAAGTCACCGGAGATGACAGGATAATCGAACAAGTAACCAAGCAGTTGTATAAACTTATCGAAGTAATTAAAATAAACGATCTTACCGATGCCCGATCAGTTGACCGCGAACTGGTTTTAATCAAAGTTAAAGCCGACAACAGTGTCCGGGCTGAGATTGTACAGATAGTGGATATATTTCGAGCACGTATAGTAGACATTGGTCGGGATTCATTGATAATAGAAGTCACCGGAGATTCCAGAAAAATTGAAGCTATAGAGGATTCCCTCCGCGCTTTCGGTATAATCGAAATGGTGCGAACCGGCAAGATCGCCATGATTCGCGGAGGCAAGTAATTAAAAATTTATTCCACTGCAAAAAACCTTTTGATTCAGAAGGGTTGCATAAATATACAAAGCGAGCGTTGGCGAAGCATGGGATGCAACACCCGGCGAAGGCGAGCAGGCGAAAGGGGGCGAGCGACAGGATGTCGCGAGAGCGCTGCTGACCAGGACGGGAGATTAGCGCGGTACCCCTTGAGCTGCGAGACAAGCCGCAGGTGTTGCCCATGCGAAGACTGCGAGCGGTATATTTATACAAACCAATGAATATTATTAACTTTTTGCAGCAAAATCAAAATTTAAAGGAGGTTATATTAATGGCTAGAATGTTTTATGATGCAGATGCCAATCTGGAGAATCTGA
>NZ_JAQVZX010000014.1 GCF_028707975.1 Syntrophomonas sp. | reverse complement strand
GAGCGGATGGACTTTCCCTGCACCGGGAAGTTAGCGTTGACCGGCAGCCAATCAGACCAGGGTAATTCGCGGGTCTGATCAAAAAGCTCAGTAAAAGAACGGGCCGGGAATTCTCCCATCTTGACCAACACCCGGTCAGCACTGCGCAGCCAGAGATTGGCCCGACAGATATCCGCCCGGGAGGCCGGGAAGGTAACCCGGGCATTTTCCACCTTCACCTCGTCAAAACCCAGTTTACGCACTTCCCGAGCTACAATAGCTTCCAGCCCAAAGGTAGCGGTAGCAATAAGTTCAATTTTAGCCATCTCAAAACTCCGTTCAATTTCATTTATCTAAGAGAAATGTTTACCCTCACAGCTACAGAACTTTAACCGGTATAAACCAATACTGTTCGTTGATGGGTATCAAGTCATTGCACAAACAAATGATGCCTCCACCAGCTATTTCTAATGGAGTTCTGGCAAGAACCGCAAAATGCTTAATGGTCTCTCTGCCAGGATTGGCGCTTTTTTTAATCTCCAGGGGATATACCTTATTATCCTCAATAATTAATAAATCAATCTCCTTTTGATCCTTATCCCGATAATAACAAAGCGGTGGTCTCTTACCTTGAAAATAGTAACTTTTTATTATTTCCGTAACCACCCAGGTCTCAAAAAAGGCCCCGGACATTGCACCCACTTCTAATGTTTCTGCACTCGTCCACTTGGTCAAATAGGCGCATAAACCAGTATCAAGAAAATACATCTTAGGTCTTTTTATAAGCCGTTTTAAGGTGTTATTAAAGTAAGGTTCCAGCAAGTAGACTATTCCCGAAGATACCAAAATCGACAGCCATTGTTTAGCCGTTGGCTCACTGATCCCGACATCACCGGCTAATGATGCGTAATTCACTTCCTGAGCCGTTCTCGCTGCTGCCGCAGTCAAAAAACGAAAAAAGACCAGTTCGTCCCCTACCTGGGTTAAATCCTTTATATCACGCTCCAAATAAGTCTGCACATAAGAAGAAAAAAAGATTTCCAAATTTATTTTTTTATCAACAAAAACAGCCGGCATGCCGCCTCTGTAGATCTCCTCATATAGCGTTTTTAAATCCAGAGGCATCGCCAGTTTATTTATGTTTTTTAGTTCGTTACTCTGCGGAACAAATCCACTATGATGGCTTTGATCCATAACTTCCGCACGGGATAAACCCAGCAAATTAACAATTCCAACCCTGCCTGCCAGTGATTCACTTACCCCTTTCATTAAATGAAACACCTGCGAACCCGTTAGCCAAAACTGACCATTTTTACGCTCTCTGTCAACCATTATTTTGATATATGGTAATAGTTGTGGTGCATATTGTATTTCATCAATAAGCAAAGGTGGAGTATATCTTTGTAAAAATAGAGCCGGATCTGTAACCGCCAGTTCTCTCACCATAGGATCATCCAAGGTAACATAGCTGCGTTTCTCTCCCCCCAGCTTTTTCAGCATCGTTGTTTTGCCCACTTGTCTTGCTCCGGTAAGCAGTACAACCGGGAAACTACTTGAAATATTTATAACGCTTTGTTCCAACGCCCTTTTTATATACACCCGCATCACTTCCGACTTTTCTAAAATATAATTTTATATTAGACTTTGCTGCTCGAGTTGTCAAGTTTCCCTTCCTTGAGTATCCCAATGTTTCAGCTTTGGAGTGTCAAGCCAATATAACGCAGTGAAAAACGTCCTCCGCTTCTTTAAACGGTCGGGGTCCTATTAATTCCTGGCTAACACACTGTCTAAAACCTGATCTATAGAATCAAAGGTTTTTTTACATAACCATGGCTGAAAAAGACGTCAAGAGACCGAAAAGGCTGGCAATCGTAGCAGTAACCGCCATCCCTACATTCCTCCCGTCCAAAGCTCGTCATCTTCCAGTAGATGGCTATATGAATCGGACAGTGATTATCCCAGAATGATAACGGTTTTTGTTAAGCTGATAAAGGGGGAAATTTAAGGAATTTGATGCAGTTAGATTAACTGTTGATTTTCCCAAATTAGGGCTGAAAACCGGGGAAGAGGGAACAATAGTTGCGGCTTTTAGTTCCCCAAAGGAAGCCTATATGGTAGAGTTCTTGTATCACGATGATGACCTTCCCCGACCTGTAAAAGACTCCTGATCTTTGCAGTAACCCACTGCCAGTCTTCCTCATTATTCAAATTTAGTTCTTTGAAACACTCATTGAGCTGTGTCATTTCCAAGCTCTGCCATTCACCTTGATGATTTTCAATATCTATTTCTAAAGAAATCTCAATGTTTGCGATTGTCCATTCTGCTTGTACTTTGCCCTCAGCAGTGGGGTAGAGATAGGGAAGAAGTAGTTCTTCGGGATAATAGGTATCAAACTTATTAAGTAGCCATACTAATCCTTCTTTATTAAGTGCAAAACCAAAGCCATTGAACCAACCATCTCCTAGTTCATTGAGTTCTTCAATTCTTGCCGCAATATCATTAGGATCCAATATGCCTATGTGTTCTACCAATTCAATGCTTTGTAGCTTATCTAAACGATTGAATTTACCGATACCATGCAATAAAACATGCAAACCATTTTCAAAGCCATTGAAAGCTTCTAAAACAGTATCTCGGTGCTGAGGTTCCATAGGTGCAACAAGTTTTGATCCATCCCTCGTCATAATTTGGAATGTTTTTTTGCCTTGATCCGCTTCTGGTATAATTCCCCTGATTGTTACCTCTTCGGTAAGTTCTTGGACTTGAGATGAGGCAAGAATTAGGCGACGTCTACTATTCTTATTAAGTTTTGATGTTTCATTTAAATCCGGAGTACAAAACTCAATTGCTTCTTCATTCTTCAAACTTCGCCCAAAACGATCAAAGTATCCTAATAAATTTTCCGGAAGATAACTGTGGACAGATTCGCTTCGTTCAGCAGCCCCAATGGCTTTTATAATACTGTTACGAGCTTTTTGGAAGTATATCTGATTTTCAGACGGGAAAAGCACCTGATCTTCTGTCACAAGCACAATATCAGCAATAGCACTTCCACTATTAATTCGAGCCAAGTTCAGAGAAATTCCCTCAGTAAAACCACGCGGAGAACGTTTTCGATCCGGATGATCCTGTCGGAAATGCCATTTAGCTACCTCTATTATCATTTCTTCGATAACAGCCAAATCCTTGAGAAACTCAAGGGGAATGGAATGTTCCGAAAACCGTTTACCCACAAAGCGTGGACTTATAAATGGCTGTTGTCTCATACTACACCCCCATCCAAAGAGATCTTTCGGGGCAATAACAGCTTGATTTCCCTTTCCGGATGCTATCCGAAAAACTCCCGCTAGTAATCAAGCCGCTTATTTTTGAAGAAAACCCGATCTATTTTAATAAACACTAAGTAAATCTTGCTTATCCATTGTTTTTTATTTTACCCACGTTACCATTACTTATCATATTTTATCATATTTTTAGAATCAAGTTCTTTATTATCCAGCTTTTCCTAACCCGGCATAGCCGGAACCAAAAAGGATTTTAATATTCCATGCTGAAATATGCCAGAAAATATCACAGCATGGAGTGAAAACGATGTTGCTTACACAACGTTACAGTAAACAGATAGCTGGAGTTATCTCCTGCTATGACCGGGCAGGGTATCCTTCCGGGGTCCGCTCCCATGGTATTCATTGGGCTATAGTCGGCGGGGAAAGCGGTCCCAAGTCCAGAGAAATTAAAACGGACTGGGTCCTGTCAATAAAGGATTCGTGTGATTATCAAGGATTGGCCTTCTACTTTAAGCAGTGGGGCGGGGTCAACAAAAAGAAAAATGGTCGCAAGCTGTTGGGCAGGACCTGGGACGATATGCCAAAGGTTGTGTAGATGTTTTAATGCAATAACCATTTTCATCTTACCTATTCTCGGCTATTCTCTCCTATTTCGGCTACTCCCGTCCTGCCATTTGTAAAAAATATCAAAAGGGGGTTTCGGACACAATTCCGAAACCCCCTGATAAATCTTTAATGGCGGAGAGGGAGGGATTCGAACCCTCGAGACAGGTATTAGCCGCCTACTCGATTTCCAATCGAGCGCCTTCAGCCAAACTCAGCCACCTCTCCAGCAAATATTAACTTTTATTAACTTCTAGATATGCTGCCGGCAACTTCTCTTGAGCCTTTGGCACTATGCCATTATACATTGATTTCGTCTCCATCGCAAGTGTCTTAATCCACCAGGTTTTATCAGGGAACTTAATCCCCTCACCTGGCCATAACCTCCGGTGCTCCCAGGGCACAAGCAACGATAAAAAAACATAACGAAACGGATTGAAGGCTTGGATGTATGCGAACAAGGAAATTTTAATCATTGGTATCCGGATCTCTCCCCAGATACGCCATTAATTTCTCTTTGATCATTTCCAGGGGGAAAACCCTCTCTTCCACCGCTGTTACCCGGCGACCGTAAAGGTACATTCTGTCTACATAAAAGCCCTCCTGGCGAACTTCGCAGGGTAGTTCAGGCAAATTATCCACCCAGGCAGCAGCGAGTGAACGGGGGCTATGGAAGATAAAGCGATAATCTCCCACCCGCAGTATAAACTCCAGCAGAGAGTAATATTCCTTTTCCACCGACTGAATATAACACTTGGAGCAATACGCTTCCTCTCTTATAAAGCGATTATAAGAGACCCCTCGGGAGTGGGCTGCTTCTTTGCAATCTTCACAAAGCCAGACTTTCTCTTTATCCGCTCCCAATAAATAGAGCACCTTGAATTTGGCCTGATTCTCCCGGTAGATTTTCTTAAGAACTCTGGCCTTTAGCTGGTAGAGGTTGTTACTAAGCTCCGGGTAGCTTTTAGCGTAGTGGTTGAGATGAAAAAGATGAAAACAGGCTTTAAGAAGCTCGGCTTCTGGGTAGTCTTCAATCTCCTCCAAAAAACGATCATAATAATTGAAGGCCTTCAATATTTTCCTTATATCTGATGAACCCTGGTAGCGGGGCTTTTCATTACGCTCCCTTTTCTCCTTTATCTCGGCTAATAGCGAAGGGATATCCAGGGTTTCTATTTCTTGCTCCGAAAAAAGAAAACTGATGCCGCGATTATCTTTCCGCTCCACCTGAGCCACCGTGAGATAGCCGTAATCCATAAGTTCATGCACCTGGCGATTGCTGATATTAAAGCGGCCGGCCACTTCGCTGATGGTCAACACTTGGCTTCCCTCTTCTCCAAATACTGCTCTAACCCTATGGCTAATCTTCTATCTTTTCCTTTTCTGCCCTTATTCTCTATAGCAATCATATCTTATAACGAGGTGAAAATATGTCCACCGCTTCTTTAAGCGGTCGGGTTTTTGTAAACAAAGCGGGCGGCGGGTTCTAATCCCCCGCACCTCGTTGCAGCGCTGTGTTGAAACAGCTCCGCAGTTTCTTCCGATGCTTAAATAATAGGGAATCTGGTGTATTATATAATGCAAGTGAGTCAGGAAACCGCAGCTTGACTTACCCCTGACTGATCTCTGACTCATTATTTTAAACTAAAAGTGGAGGATGGACAAATGCAGCAATGGCAATGGACCCATGGCAGCGAAATATCCTATATAACTATACCTCACTGGCGTGAGGCGGGAGTTAATATAGCCTTTTCTTCCCGCTGGGGTGGTCGCAGTTCTCCTCCTTTTGCCTCGCTTAACCTGGGGCTGCATGTGGGAGATGAACGGGAAAAGGTGCTGGATAATCGCCGCCGCTTCCTGGCTGGCCTGGGGCAAAAGCTCGAAAATCTGGTTTGCTGCCAGCAGATTCATGGCCAGCGGGTGCTGCGGGTGGATAAAAGCCTGGCGGGTTCCGGCGCCTGGGATTATGCAACCGCTCTCCCCGGCATTGATGCTATGGTTGGACATAGCCCGGGCATCATCCTGGGCAGCTTTTACGCCGACTGCATCCCCCTTTTCTTCTTTGACCCCCAAAAACGGGTGGTAGCTATGGCGCACAGTGGCTGGAAGGGCACTATGGGTAAAATTGCCGCTGAGAGCATAAAAGAAATGTTGAAGCTGGGTTGCCTGCCGCGAAACATCGAGGTTTTTCTCGGCCCGGGCATCGGCCCCTGCTGTTTTCCGATTCAGCCGGAGCTGGCTCTTAAAGTTAAAACAACCTTTCCCCAACACCAGGCCATATTGCGCGAAAATGCCCATGGCTATTACTGGGATTTGCGAGAAAGCATAAAGCAAAGCTTGCAGGAAAGCGGTATTCAGGAAGCCCATATCATTGACTCCCATCTCTGCACCGCCTGCAATTGCCATCTTTTCTTCTCCTATCGGGCCGAAAAGGGCCGGACGGGAAGGATGGGAGCTTTTATCGGTCTGCAGGATTAGAATCATCCATCACTTCCGGCGGCTATTTCCTCTCCAAAGCCCTCCGCACTTAATAATTCGCCCGCCTGTTTTTCGGGAAGCTCTTCCACATCCTTTAGTTTTCGCTCCATTACCCGCGACCTCCTGGCGGCCTCCTCAATACTGTTGCTGGCTTCCTGCAATTTCTTGCGGGTTTTTTCCAATACCGTGCCGAATTTGCCAAACTCGCTCTTTACGGCCCCCAGTATGGCCCATACTTCCCCCGATCTCTTTTGAATGGCCAGAGTACGAAAACCCATGGATAAACTGTTCAGTATGGCTGCCAGGGTGGTGGGACCGGCAACCGTCACCCGGTAATCCTGGCGCAGATTCTCAAAAAGTCCCGGCCGGCGTAATACTTCCGCATAAAGTCCTTCGGTGGGCAGAAACATTATAGCAAAGTCTGTGGTGGCCGGGGGTTCAATATATTTGCCGCAGATCTCTTTGGCCTGGGCTTTGATCCGGTTTTCCAGGTTTTTGCCCGCCTGTTCAATGGCCGTCAAATCAGCTCCATCATAAGCTTCCAGGAGGCGGTAATAATCCTCCATAGGGAATTTGGCATCTATCGGCAGCCACAGAGGGGAATTTTCTTTATCCGGCCCGGGGAGTTTAATTGCAAACTCCACTCTCTCCGCACCCTTCTTTACCGCCACATTCGTCCCGTATTGCTCTGGAGCGAGAATGTCTTCCAGTATATTGCCCAATTGCACCTCCCCCCAGGTTCCCCTGGTTTTAACATTGGTGAGAACTTTCTTCAGATCACCTACACCGGTCGCCAGTGCTTGCATTTCACCCAAACCCTTATGTACCTGTTCCAGGCGCTCACTTACCAGTTTGAAGGATTCGCCCAGGCGCTGTTCCAGAGTGGCATGCAGCTTCTCATCCACCACATTTCTCATCTGATCTAACTTTTGGGCGTTTTCCTTCTGTAGTTCCCTCACCCTTTCTTCTATGGTTCCCCTCATCTGTTCCAGCTTCTGCTCATTGCTCTGGGTCAAGTGGGCCATCTGTTGGGAGAAACCCTCCAGCTGGTATTGCTGCAAATTCCCCATTTCCGCCATACGCGCCGAGAGCGAATCGCTTAAAGTCTTAAATGAATTGCTTAGCTCTTCCCTGCCCTGACGAGCCGTTAAACTCATTTCTTCCCGGTTGCGGCCGATTTCCTCTCTTAGCAGCTGTTCCATCCTTTCCTGGTTTTTCTCCAGATGAAGATTGCCGGCTGCCAGCTTATCCAGTTGGTCCCGAAGGGTATTCATTCGCTGCTGTAGTTGAAAAAGCAAAAAAAATAGCAAAACTATGCCTATAAACACTGCCATTATTGCCGCTTGCTCCATCATTAACCACCCCCGTCCTTTTTGCTGCCATTCTATACCCTGCCCTGGCCAGTGTCAAATGGACCATGATTGAAGTTAACGGGCTATTGCCCAACCACAATATCAGAAGGGATATCGAAAGAGAAATTATTGGGCGTGTGGTAACAACAAATACTTGATTCCAAAGGACTGCCTGATAGAATTTATGGCAACCAAAGCGCACCACATTCATCAGAAGTCCGAGAAGCACATAGGTCTAATACGAAAATATCAAGAGGAACAGCCACGGGCTGAAAATCGAAAAAACTGAACGAATGCCCGTATTGGCAGTGAACCACGACGGGCATTTGCTTATGGCAGTTCTCTTCAAAAGCAGAAAACAGGAGCTCAATTCCATTGCTCAGACAGTAAAAACTCGCGTATATTCATATGTTTCAAACCATCCCTGCTCATATCAAATTCATCATATGACACAACATACTTGGGAAAGTTATCCCTGATCGTATCATATGCCCCGAATTCACGCTGGATCGTTTCCTCGGATGCAAGCAGATAGGCCACCTGAACATAGAACTTTTGAGTTTGCTTTTCAGCAATAAAATCAATCTCTTTTTCTCCTGCTTTTCCAACTGTGACCTTATACCCTCGCCGCAGGAGTTCCATATACACAATGTTCTCAAAAATGAGGTTAATATCCTTCATATTCCCGCCGAAAACAGCCTCCCTGATTCCGTGGTCAGCAATGTAGTATTTTTCATTGACAGTGAGAATCTTCTTCCCCTGCAAATCCTGCCTGCGGACACGGTAGAACAGAAAGGCATCCTCGCAAGCCTTAATGTAGTTCAAGATTGTTTCCGGCGCAACAGTGCGTCCCTCACTTTTGAGATATTTTGAAATTGCCGTAGCGGAGAAAGTCGTCCCGACATTTGCCGTAATATATGCGATGATACGCTCCAGCAGATCAACATCCCGGATGCTGTTGCGTTTTACGACATCTTTAAGGACAACGGAGTTGTAGAGGTCTTGCAGATACTGACGGCTCGGCTGCTCGGCATAACGGAGGTTGCTCAAATACGGCATCCCGCCGTTGGTCAGATACCGGGTAAACATCGCTCTTGAATCGGAGTCAGGAAAAACGGTATGATACAGCTCTGAAAACTCTCCAAAGGAAAAGGGATAAATCACAAACTCTACATACCTCCCCGCAAGGTATGTGACCAACTCTCCCGAAAGCAGCTTGGCATTTGAGCCGGTGATATAGATATCACAGTCAAATTCAACCCGAAAGGAATTGATGCACTTTTCCCAACCAACGACTTCCTGAATCTCATCAAAAAAAAGATATGTCTTACCGGAAATACCATTTACCCGCCGAGTGACTTCCTCGTGCAGTGCCTCGGCAAAGCAAAGGTGTGCGTTGCTCATATTCTCAAAGTTGATAGAAATAAACTGATTCTCATTTACACCGGAGGCAACCAGCTCTCGCTGAATCAAATCCAGCATGACGGACTTTCCGCCGCGGCGGATGCCGGTTAAAACCTTAATAAGCTCATTTCCGATAAAGGGACGGATGCGGCTCATATATAACTCTCGATTAATCATAAATAAAAGACCCCCTTGACCATATCTGACACTTATATTATCACGGTTACATCTCTAATTCAAGTTAATTTATATTTTTTATAAGTTATAACTTACAAGATGCACATTTCTAACAAAATTCAACATTACAAACCAAAGTTCAGTTAAAGAGCCGGAGAATCGGAGTGCGAGAATGCACTTCAATTCTCCGGCTCTTTTTGTTTTCCGGAAGGGAGGAAATTATGTTAGTGCGCTACAAGAAAAATAAAAAACTTGATGATGGCCAACGAAGTGCCGAGGGAGCGTATCCGGGATTGGGTGGGCCACAGCGATATTCGGACAACGGTTAATACCTATGGACATTTGGAATATCAGTCCAAGAAAAAAACAGCAAAGATTATTGAAAAATCTTTACCGCTTAAAAAGGTAGGAGCTGTTAATCTTTGAAATTAACAGCTTCATGGCGGAGGGTTAGGGATTTGAACCCTAGATACCTTGCGGTACACTGGTTTTCGAGACCAGCTCCTTCAGCCTCTCGGACAACCCTCCAAGTTAAATTATCTAAGTGCCCCGGATAGAACTCGGATAGAACAACCCCAAAATCCATGTCTATTCGAACTCCGAGGGCTTGGAAAACCCGATAAAATCAAGGTTTTTCGCCACATGATTTCCACATAGCCCAACACATTTCGAGTCGAGCGCCTTCAACCGGACTCAGCCATCTCTCCGTAGATTGGCAAAAAATCTTTTCAGGAGCTCGCTGCACTCCTCTTTTAAAACCCCCCCTTCCACCAGAACCTGGTGGTTTAAGGCCGGGGACCTCACGATATCATAGATTGATCCGGCTGAACCTGCCTTCGGATCTGTCACCCCATAAACCAGACATCCCAGGCGAGCATTGACCATCGCTCCGGCGCACATGGCACAGGGTTCCAGAGTACAATATAATATGGACTCACTCAATCGCCAGTGTCCCAGGTGCCGGGTTGCTCTTTGTATAGCTAAAAGCTCGGCATGCGCTGTGGCGTCCTGGCAAGACTCCTTTTCATTATGAGCCCGGGCAATTATTTTTCCATTATGCACCACGATTGCTCCTACGGGAATTTCTCCCCTATTATAAGCCTCCCGGGCCTGTTCGAGCGCGTGGCGCATGAAATCTTCATGCTGCACTTGTCAACCCCCTGGGGGTATTTGCTTCAAATTTCTATGAAAAAGCGGTATTTTTCCAGCAAAAGCAAAGGCCATCCGCTACTCAAGCTTAGCTGTCGTGGAAGGCCGCCATAACGGCACCCGCGCAGATACAGCATTGCCCCCGCTTTATCTATGCGGTAAGGAAAACAGCTTAAATGGTGCGCCCGGAGGGACTCGAACCCCCGACCTGCGGTTTAGGAAACCGTCGCTCTATCCAACTGAGCTACGGGCGCAAGTTTTTGGATTACCTGGTTCCAACAGTGATTAAGGCTTCCTTGCTACCTGAATAAATCAAATTATAACCTTGCCTTATCCCGGTTTGAATCCTAAAATGTAAAAGAAATGCCCGGGCATTTCTTTTATTGCAACTTCATTAAAGGCAGATGACGCCCCCGGTAATATTCCAAGCTGTCATTGCCTTTTTGTCATCCTGTGCTACTATATTTTAAAACGCCGACGGCCCTTTTGCAAGCCCCTATAATATAATCCAGGAATTTTCATTATCTTCTGATTGCGGGCAAACAATTCTCTAGTCCTGGGTTTTTTATCCCAAGCATCTCTTGACACAACAAATAAAGGAATTGTCTGCTACGATAAAGAAATATAAGCTATTCAAAATTTCAAAATTTGATTCCCCTGCAAAAACCCCTTTTTGTTGCATAAGGGTTGCATAAATATACAAAGCGAGCATTGGCGAAGCATGGATGCAACACCTAAGCGAAGGCGAGCAGGCGAAAGGGGGCGAGCGACAGGATGTCGTGAGAGCGCTGCACCCTGCACCCTGCGAGTGTTACTATTAATGTTGCGGGTACGCCTGATGCTCCACCCTTTAGGTGTCGCTATTAAGGTTGTCTCCCATGGACGGGAGATTAGCGCGGTACCCCTTTCGCCGCAAGACAAGCCGCAGGTGTTGCCCATGCTTCGCGCCCTGTCGGGTACGCCTGATGCTCCCTTTGGTCGCTTTTAATGTTGCTGAGCGGTATATTTATGCAAACGAATGCATATTAATAACTTTTTGAGTGACATCAAAATTTGTCTGCGGGCAAACAATGCTTTAGGCAAAAACCTAAGAACCCGAAAACTTGGGTGTTTATAGAAACGGGAAGTAAGGGGGGCTAATATGCGTATAGAACAGAAACTTTGGAAGGAAAATGTCGGCTGGTCAGACCAGATTCCCAGAGTCGATGGTCTCCAGCCTCAACTCTTGTTAGTCTTCGGCACTCGTAAATGCCTCCAACAAAAAGTAAGATTTGATGAAATCAAAGGCTTCTATCCCGGAGCCCATATCTTTGGCTGTTCAACTGCTGGCGAGATTTGCGGTACCAGTGTTTTTGAAGATTCTATTGTCATTACTGCTCTGGAATTTGAGCACACCCGTATTGAAGGCCGCCAAGTACCTTTAAGCCAGGTTCAGAACAGCCTGCAAGCGGGCAAATACCTGGCCTCTTCGCTTACCCACGAGGATTTATCTCATGTCCTGCTACTTAGCGATGGCCTGCATGTCAATGGTAGCGAATTGCTTCAAGGCTTAACTTCCAGTCTGCCCCCAGGAATCGCCATTACCGGAGGAATGGCTGGTGACAAAATATCTTTTGAAGAAACCCTGGTCTTTTGGGATGCTCCACCAGCACCGGATACCATGGCTGTGCTAGGTTTTTATGGCAAGCATATAAGGGTAGGTTGTGGCTCTATGGGTGGTTTTGACCCTTTTGGCCCCCAGCGTCTCATAACCCGCTCTGCTGCCAATGTCCTTTACGAAATGGACGGTCGTTCCGCCCTGGAACTATATAAGAAATACCTGGGAGAATATGCTGACGGCTTACCCGCTACGGGAGTATTTTTCCCCCTTTCCATTAGCGGTAAGCAAATAGCTGGAAACCTGGTACGTACTATTCTGAAAGTAAACGAAGAAGATCAAAGCCTGACCTTCGGGGGAGATGTCCCTACCGGAGCTTTTGCCCGGATGATGAAGGCTAACCTCGATCGCCTGATCGATGGCGCCGTGGGGGCTGCAGAAACTAGTCTGAGCGCAGTTAACGGCGTTTCACCCGAACTGGCCATACTCATTAGCTGCTTTGGTCGCCGCGCCGTACTCAAGCAGAGAATCGAAGAAGAAGTAGAAGCCGTTAGCGATGTGCTGGGTTCAGGCAGCATTCTCACCGGTTTCTATTCCTATGGCGAAATTTCGCCCTTCAAACCCGGAGAGAAGTCCGTGTTCCACAACCAGACCATGACTATCACCACTCTAAGGGAGGTATAGTAGTTTGGAAAATATGCATAGTTTGCTAAAACGCCAGTTACGCAAGCAATTTGGGAACAAACCTCTGGATATTCCTGGGTGGGAGAGCTTTCTCCAGCAGGTAAATGATGCTTACCGAGAATTCGATGTTGATCGCAATATGTTGGAACGTGCTTTGGAAATAAGTTCCCAGGAATTGCTGGAGACTAACTCACAGCTCCGGGCCGTATTAGAGGCTTTTCCCGATGTGTTTTTATTGCTGGACTCCCAGGGTATTATTATTGAGCTTAAATCCGGCAGTTCCACTGAACTGTATATGTCCCCGGAGCAACTGCTGGGCCAGCACATTGAAGTGATTCATCCCGATACCATCAATTCGCCGTTTGCCATGGCAGTAGAGCAGGTTCAGCAAAGCGGAAAGCTTATCACTTTCGAGTATCCCGTTACGCTAAACCAGCACGAACTCTATTTTGAAGCCAGGTTGCTGCCGGTATCCGGGGATCATGTTTTCGCTATCATCCGAAATGTCACCGAACGTCGTATTATGGAAGACCAATTGCGCTATCTTAGTATGCATGATGCCCTGACCGGTTTGTATAACCGCGCCTATTTTAAGCTGGAGACCGCCCATCTGAAAAAGCAATCACATCGCTGGATTGGTCTTATTGTCGGCGATGTTGATGGCCTGAAGCTGGTTAATGATACTCTGGGCCACGAAGCAGGCGATGATCTGCTTATTAAAGCTGCGCATACCATTAGAGACTCCTTGCGCGAGTGTGATTTTGTAGCCCGTATTGGGGGTGATGAATTTGCCGCTATTCTTTACAACTGCAATCACCAGGGAATAGAAGGTGTAATTAGCCGTATCAGAAATAATATTACCCTGATTAACTCCCGTAATCCAACGCTCCCCTTAAGTCTTTCCCTGGGCTATGCTGTAAAAAAAGATGCATCTACCAGCATAGATGAACTCTTCAAGGAAGCCGATGATAATATGTACAAGGAAAAGCTTGATCATCGCAAGAATGTTAATAATAACCTGGTCAGTACCTTAATAAAATCCATGGATAAAAGGGATTTTTTCAATCAAGGACATGTCGAACACATGCAGAAGCTGGTCTGTATGATGGCTGAAGCTCTAGGTATGTCCCCCAATCAAATATCCCACATGAAACTACTGGCGCAATTTCATGATATAGGTAAGGTAGGGATATCTGACGCTGTAATCTTTAAGAAAGGCCTCCTTAATTCTCAAGAGCGCTTACAGATAGAACGGCATCCGGAAATAGGCTATCGTATCGCCCGTTTATCGCCGGAACTGATGCCGATAGCTGATTGGATACTAAGACATCACGAGTGGTGGAATGGACAGGGTTACCCCTGTGCCCTGGCGGGTGAAGATATTCCACTGGAGTGTCGCATACTAACCCTGGTTGATGCCTATGATGCCATGACCAGCGATCGTCCCTACCGCAAGGCCATGAGCCATGAAGAGGCTATTGAGGAGATAAAAAGCAAAGCCGGAACCCAGTTTGATCCTGAATTAGTCCGCTTATTTCTGTCAGAAATAGAAACAAAGTTCCCTTCACCCGGATCAAAAGCATGATGCCATTTATTTAAGCATTGGAAGAAACTGAGGAGCAGTTTCAACACGGCTCTGCAACGCGGCGGGGGATTAGAAACCACCACCTGTTTGTTAATAGGAACCCGACCGCTTAAAGAAGCGGGGGACATTTTTCACCTCGTTATAAATTCCTAAGCTTCATATAAACCAGGCGAAAACACCTCATTATAACCCAGTCCGCAGGTACCCGACAGCTGCATTATGTAACAAACTCCCGAGCATACTGCTCGGGAGGGATTGAGAATGTTTTCTTCATAATATACCCTCTATTTTTGACCTAATAATTCTCTGACTAACTCTGGAACTTTGGTAGAAACTGTATCTCCCCGGGCAGCGACATTATAATTACCTTCTATGGAGTCTAGAATATCTTCTTTTCTAAACCGCCATTCCCGGCCACACTTAAATGCATTAATTCTTCCATCGCGAATCATGTTATAAACCGTTTGTTTGCTTACTCTTAAAATATCAGCTACCTCCAGAATGTTTAAGAAATCCGGTTTATTTCCTGATAAATTTTCAGCCAAGGCCTTAGTAAGATTCTGCACCATAGCAGCTTCCTCGGGACTAAATACCTTCCGCCCACAATCGGGGCATTTATATAGATTTATACCATCTAATAATAGGCGATATTTTCCCCATTTTGCTTCATGCGCGGTTACGACAGAATCCATTTCCTTATTACAATAGACACATTTCATTGTTTTTTCCTCCTTAGCATAGTCCCGCATAGTTCCCATTCATCATCATCTGGCAAAATTACGGTCACAATCTCTGCTTCAGGATAACTGGCCGCTACAACGACATAAAATTGCGGTTTATCCGGGGTTGCCTTTTGGAACAATACCTTAACATCAAAATGCCAGGGGCCGTCTTGTATTTCGATAACCTCTCCATATTCAATAGCCCGCATTACATCATCTAATGGAATCATTCTTTCACCCATGCGGTCAAAGGCATGGGCAGACACATGAATACGGTTGGCTTTAGCCAGTGCCTTTACCCAGGTAATAGGGAACGACAAGTTATCCCTCTCCTTCTTATAAAATAACATAAATTAAAATAAAATAACAATAATTAAGTAAGGAAAAATTTGCTTTTGATTCTCAAACGCCTGTTGATAATATGTGGCAGTAGTTCGCCAGCTGTCTGTTTTCCCTAGATCTAAATGCCCCCCGATTCGCACCGGACCCACAGCCTGACGAGATTCACTATCCCCAAATGATGCCAAAGCATTAAGGGCGTCAGATGTGCTGGTAAGCTCTTTTACAAGCCCCCCCCATATTTTCACTATCCCTTATGAAATAATGCAGTTCCCTCTCAATAACATCAGGCAGACGAAACAAGTGAAATACGCTGGTACCGATACCAATGCGCTCATCGTGAATTTTGCTTGCCGCCTCCTGTAATCCATGATATTGAGCAAGTATAGTCGTTTTCGAAAATATCGGAGCAAGAAACGCTGTACTACCGGGTGCAAAAAAAGAACTATTCCACCAGGCTGGCTTGAGCTGTTCACCTAAATATCCAACAATAAATCGCAATCGTATTAAATCCTTTTTTTCTGCTCTTTTCACTGTATGACCTCTTTGCCTTTATTATTTAGGATTGTTTTAAGTCGCCATTTTATAAAATCATGCGGCATTGATTATAAGATTACTTTTCTCTGGAAATCTTAAATCCTTGAGCCTCTAACGCTTTTAGTTTGAGTTCTTCTTCTTGGGCCCGTTTCTCTTGCCGTTTTTCTGCTCTAGTCATCGGGATTAATAATCATTAAAAAAACCCATATTGACGCCAAAAGTGCATCCCCGTTTGGTAAAATGTTAATAAGCACAAAAACACGGCCAAACGTAGAAATGATGCACAATATCATGTTACATCAAATCGATCCGTATGAAAAGGTTATTAACGAAATCCAAAATTGCCCATACAACGATAGTTTTCACCCGATATATTCTGTTAGAGTGGGAACGTCGTCACAATCAAGATTTACGCAGTTTTGGAGAACTATTCTTCCTTCTCTGCGAAGAGATACAAGATTTAGACTATGCAACAGCCTTAAGGCAGTTAATGTATTACTGCATGATGTTGCTTGATTATGTTCCCAAAGAACTAGCTAAAATTGTTTCATGTCAAGTGATGTTCTGGATTACGTCACAACCCCTATATATCCAGAGGTTGTTCAGCAATTTCTGCTACGAAAGTTGAGTTAATACAATATAATTTTTTCGAAGTGAGTTTTGTATATAACTTTAAAAGGGCGTGATATTTGATGGTCATTTGATCTGGGGCTATAGATAACCCTTTGAAAAATGGTTTTAAAACAAAGATTTTATGTGATGAGTATGTAATTGAGATTAGCATTATCGATACACATTAACTTCATAGTAAGCCGTACAGACCTGCTGGAACATATCGATTACAGTAAATAAACGGAGTTGGATTAACATGGATAAAGCTGACAAAATATTAGAATCGCGTAGTAAGCTCTTACGTCAGGTACCGCCGCTGGCCCCTAACACGGAAGAGGAAGGCGGCTGTGGAGTTACCGGATTTATCAGCTCAATTCCGGTCACCGGAAAAAACATCTTTGAGCCTTCGGTACAGATGAACAACCGCGGCAATGGCAAAAGCGGCGGCATCGGCGCAGTCGGTTTTGTACCTGAAGCCTTAGGCGTTTCCCGCCAGGTATTGGATGATGACTACATGCTCCACATTGCCCTGCTTGATAACAGCGTGGCAGCAGAGATCGAAAGTACTTTCGGTGCCTGACACCAACTTATCAACTTATAATTGTTTTTCCACATTTCTTCCGCCATACATCACACGAAGAACGTGCACTGTACAATCGGACTTTCTTGTAATGTAAAAAATAAGAAAGTTACCAACGGGGAAGAATCGCACTCCTCTTGAGAACCAAGGTTCTTTCTTGTATGGCGCATGTCTGTTTGGCATGGTGCACAATTTTAAGATTTCCTGTTCAATTCTATCACACAGGTTGACAGCTGTTTGCGGTTCTAATAATTCAGTAGCAATATAAGAAAAAGCCTGCTGCAGATCATTTTCTGCAGCAGGCGTAATAATTATCGCGTACTGTCTCATGCATTCAGTCCTTTTCGAATATCCGAAAATACTTCCTCCGTAGGACGACCTTTGCCTGCCAAATAATCAGCATACCCTTTCTCTAATTCTGCATTAAATTCTACCTCGGTCATGGTAGCGACAGATTTAATTTTAGCCGGTGCTAATCTTAATTCAAAAGGTATCGCCTGATTAATAACCACTTGCTTTAAGAAAAGACCTACAGCATTTGACATTGAGATTCCCAGACTATCAAACACCTTTTCCGCCTGTTCTTTTACATCTGGTTCAATGCGCACATAAAGATTTGATGATTTTCGCATGAAATCCACTTCCGTTCTCGTTCTTTTTAATACTATCATATGATATTGTACGTACAAAAGCAATTCAAATAGTCCATTTGCCTATTTAGGCTTGGTAGCATCCAGATATCCATTTTCTTTTTTCCTGGTATTGACCGACGAACAATCCGACCCGGGCTTAAATACCCCAAGTCGGCTAACAGTCGTTTAGCTTATTCAATTACCAGCCCCTGTTCCTGACCGATACCGAGGAAGCGGCCCTGCTGGGTGCGAGCTTGGGGGGTGATCAATTGGGCAAAATACTGTATACCTATGGGTATTGTATTGACAGCAAGGCAGCAGCAAACTAAAATAAACCATAGTCATAGAAGACTATTTCAAATGTAAAAATCAATATAACAACTGGGCAATGGAGCCTGTTTCTCATAAGGGGAACAGGCTTTTAATTATGGCAGGTGGTTTTCTTCTGTCCCGGCCCGTTTATTAAACCCAGTTAAAGCAAAGGCGCTTTGAAACTCCAGTAAAGTGGAGATTCAAGGCGCCTTTTATGGCTTTATAGGAAACTATAATTATCTATATCATTAGCCAGTATGCCAGGGTTGGTTTCCAGATTACGACAGATAGCTGAATAGAGTTCTGCTTTGGCGGCCCGGTTACGGCCCTCGAACATGGTAATCTCTATAATTGTATTGCAGTCTGTTCGGGTATCGATATACTCAATAATATCTTCAGCCGCGCAAAAATGCTCTTGTTGCGCTGACTAATATTCACTATGATACCATGATAATCACGGTTTTTACTCATCCCTCTATTCGAAAAGCAATTGTCTAGCCTTCCAATCAGGGCAATAAGCGGGGGGAACTCCGGAATTAACCTCCGCGCGCCTCTGCCTTCATTTCAGTTACTGTTTTCGCTCCGATACCAATATTTTCATCGGGCAGTTCGTGGATAACTACAGTAAAAGCACTTAATGGGATTCCTGTTATCTCGGCAGCGCTACAGCTTAATTGTTTAATAAGCAGCGGCTTCTGCTTTCCGGGCATCTGTCCAATATCCACAGTTATTACCGGCATATTATACACCCCCTTCCCAGTTTGTTTTGCCTCAGCGCCAAAAGGTTGGAAATCGTTTGGCCTCCGTTGCTGGTTATTATTCCGGCAGGAAGATGCTGTTTTCAGCTTACCCCTTATTGCGCCAGGCTACCAGCGCAACGCACACATCGTTATAATCCTTGTCATTACTGTCCTCAATGCAGATATTGTAGCCATAGCCCACTATAGAGCCGGTATCGGTGGTAATGGCGTAAGTATTAATACTACTGTCCAGGCTGGAGGATTGGGGTACATCAATGGATAGTTTAAGCCCGTTGCTCTGAATGAAAGCCGCCCCCTGAGCCAGAGGCGGTTCGATATCGGTGCTCATTTTTGTCTTGTTAAAATACTTGCTTGGCGCCGTCAAATAGCCTGGCATTAACCGAATAAGCCGCCTGGGAGGTAACAAACCAGGACATATAGTAACCCGGGGGAAAAGAATCAATGGTAAATGTTTTTTGAGCCATTGCTTATCATCCTCTCGATTTATTAAATAAAGTATGTGATTTAGTTGCCGCCGCAAAGCTTTCTTTCGCAGTTCATTGCGGCGGAATAAATGGCCAGGGCCGAGTTATAATCAATAGGGCCATGTATATATTGGGGACGGTTCTCTTGTCATAATTCAGATATACCCTATTTCAGATACTGGATGCTGCCTCGCGTGATTCCTAACAAGTCAGCAGTTTTTCGAATCGAGAGATTGGTTTTTTCCCTTATGTGTAGGACGATTTCATTTCGCGTATTCTTGTTTTTCATCAACTCCTGCATCTGATATCCAGACCATTCTTTTTTCAGGTATTCCTCCAGATATACCTTGCTCTCTTCCAATGTCCATGCCTCATCCTCATTTATATCCATGAATTGATTCGTATCTTTCTGCAATGAAAAGTCTTTGAATTCTTTTATGGCTTGTGTTTGGTCTAAGGAAATAGAGCTTAGAATAACATCGGTGTTTATATTCCTTGATTCCGGCTTATCAGGTGCTAAATAGTATTTGTAACTGCTCCATTTGTAATCTTCGGCTTTTTCAACGATGTCGGCTTTTACCGGGTTGTTATGAATATACCTGGTAACCGCCATCAGATATCTTTCGTCTTCTATGGTCTCACTTTTAAAACGGTCCTGAAACAGGTGACCTACCCGATTGTATTTCTGATTGAAGTAGTAGGCATAACTGGCGTTGATTCGTTTCATGGTCGTTGCCAGTCTCTCTTGGCCTTCCTGGATAACCAGGTGGACGTGATTGTCCATTAAACAAAAGGCAAAAAGAGAAAAACCTGCTTCTTTTTTCTTGGCAAACAGGGTTTCAAGAAATCGCTGTTTGTCTTCTTCATCAAGAAACAGGTTCTTTCTTTCATTTCCTCGCATCATTACATGATACGTTCCGGTTTTACTCAATATCCGCTGGTGTCTGGGCATATGTACTCTCCTAATTTAGTTAGATTTTATTCCCAACACCATGTTACCATACCGGTCAGATTATGACAAGAGAACCGTCCCTTTGACATGCATGACAAAGGGAAACAGAACTTATCTGCCTCCCTTTGTACCGTTCTTACATACTGGCCTTTTTCATATATCTTAAGCACAGAAGGGCGAATGTTATAGCCTGATATTCTTGCTATCCTCCTGCTACCCACCTTAGAGATAAATCCCGAAACTAAGGAATTCTTAATTACCCAGTCCGGCCCAAAATACCTTCCCTCACAACAGAAAAAGCCCGAAATTTCAGGCTTTGCAGGCTATAAATGGCGCGCCCGGCAGGATTCGAACCTGCGACCTCCAGATTCGTAGTCTGTTACTCTATCCAGCTGAGCTACGGGCGCATTTCATGGCGGAGAGAGAGGGATTCGAACCCTCGAGACAGTTATTAGCCGTCTACTCGCTTAGCAGGCGAGCGCCTTCAGCCATCTCGGCCATCTCTCCACATAAAATCTAATTTATTAATTTGGGCACAGTTTGTTTAATTTTTTCATGATATTTGCCTGACCGGTCAAAAATCATGCAGTCAAAAGCTGATTTATTTTACCAGGTTACAGTCAATTTACTTAAATGGCGGAGGAGGTGGGATTCGAACCCACGGAACCCGTAAAGGTTCAACGGTTTTCAAGACCGCCTCCTTCAACCGCTCGGACACCCCTCCACATAGCGGTTGCATCTGCAATGCAAAGGAAAGTATAGCACAGGCTTTTCTTCTTGTCAATAAAGCCGGGGGCTTAAGCTTCGGGCCGGTTTATCTTTTCCAATCCGCCCATATATGGCCTCAATACCTCGGGGATTACTACCGAGCCATCGGCTTGTTGGTAGTTCTCCAGAATAGCGGCAACGGTTCTGCCAATGGCTACCCCGGAGCCATTGAGGGTATGGACATACTGTAACTTGGCCTTGGGATCAGGGCGATAGCGGATATTAGCACGCCGTGCTTGAAAATCTTCACAATTGGAACAGGAGGATATCTCCCGGTAGTCCTGATAACCAGGCATCCATACCTCAATATCATAAGTTTTGGCAGAGGAGAAGCCCATGTCCCCGGTGCTTAATACTACCACCCGGTAGGGAAGCCCTAGCAGCTGCAGCACTCTCTCGGCATCCTGCGTCAGTTTTTCCAGTTCTTCATAAGAATTCTGGGGTTCACATAGTTTTACCAGTTCCACTTTATTAAACTGATGCTGCCGTATTACTCCCCGGGTATCCCGACCATGAGAGCCGGCTTCCGCTCGAAAACAAGGGGTGTAGGCGGTTAAATAAAGCGGCAGGTCTTTGATTTCCAGTATTTCCTCCCGATAGAGATTGGTCAGGGGAACCTCGGCCGTAGGGATCAGATACATATCCTTGCCTTCCAGCTTAAACATATCTTCGGCAAATTTGGGCAACTGCCCGGTTCCTACCATGCAATCGGCGACAACCATAAAGGGAGGAAGAATCTCCCGGTAACCATGCTGTCCGCAATGAATGTCCAAGAAAAAGTTTATAATGGCTCTTTCCAGACGGGCGCCGGCTCCCTTGTAAACGGTAAAGCGAGCCCCGGATAATTTGGCGGCCCTTTCAAAGTCCAATATGTCCAGCTCCGGCCCAATATCCCAGTGGGCTTTGGGCTCGAAGTCAAATTGCCGAGGTTCTCCCCAGCGCCGGACTTCCTGGTTGCTTTTCTCATCTTCACCCAGCGGAACCGATTCATGGGGAAGGTTGGGAATATTCAGCAGAATCTTTTCTATCTCTTTTTCCACCCGGGCAAGTTCTTCATCCAACACTTTAATCTGCTGTCCGGCCTGCCGAACCTCTTCCATCAAGTCGGAAGGGTTTAGTCCCTGCTTTTTCATTTTTCCTATATGCTGGGATGAATTGTTGCGGAAATTCTTGCGCTCTTCCACCTGAACCAGAATCTTCCTCCGCTCTTCATCCAGCAATAGGAACGGCTTTAGTACGCCTGTAAGATTCCTCTTTTCCAGTCGCTGTTCTACCAGAGCTGCATTGGCTCTAATAAGCTTGGCATCCAACATAATGCTCCCCTCCTTCAGGGAAATTAATCCTCTTAGAGTAAAATCAAAAACATCCTGGGAGCAGGCTTCTTCCTGGCCAAGCTCCCATGTCCCGAGGATAAGACCACCGCTGAAAAGTGATTTCGCTTGTGCTTGAACGGTAAGATCTGTTTAGTATATTAACCCCTTACTCCTCACTTCTTTTGCTACAACTGCAGCAGTATGGGTTTTCCTACCATTCCATCCAACCGGCTCAATTTCTCCAGAACCGGTTCTTCCACTTTATTATCCACGTTGATTATCATTATGGCCTTTTCCCCTTTGGTCTTGCGTGCCACCTTCATCCCGGCGATATTTATTCCTTCATCTCCCAATGCCGTGGCAAAAGGACCGATTACTCGAGGTCTATCCTCATTTTCCACCACCAGCAGATATCCTTCCAGGTTGCTTTCGGTTTCATAGCCGTTGATTTCAACCAGGAGAGGAAATCGCGCTCGGGAAAGGGTTCCTTCCAAGGTCAATTCATGCTCGTGATCAAATACCCTGGCCGTGATAAGGTTTTTATATCTTTTGGGACTCTGTTCTTCCTTATGGTCAAAAACCTTGATTCCCCGGTCTTCTGACATTAGACGGGCGTTAACATAGCTGACCTTATCCCCCAAGACCGGCTCCAGCAAGCCTTTGAGGAAAGCTACCGTTAAAATTTCGGTCTCATTGCTGCTGATGGGGCCACTATAGGTTAACTCCACCCGGCTGACCGCTGCCTTTTCCATCTGGTAATAGATATTGCCCAGCTTTTCCGCCAGGGTAATATAGGGCTTCAGGTATTCCAGCTCGTCTTTCAGCATAGCCGGTAAGTTTACCAGGTTGGGTACAATTTCGCCTCTCAGAGCTTTAATGACCTGCTCGGCAATGTTTTCCCCCACCCGTTTCTGAGCTTCAAAAGTGTCCGCTCCCAAATGCGGCGTTACTACCACATTCTTTAAATTGAACAAGGGGTTGTCAACGGCTGGTTCTTTCTCAAAAACATCCAACCCGGCACTTAATACCTTTTTGGACTCCAGTCCTTTTAATAGCGCTGCTTCCTTGATAATGCCCCCCCGGGCACAGTTAACTACCCGGACGCCCTCTTTGGCCAGGCTAAGTATTCGTTCATCAATCATATGCATGGTTTCTTCGTTTCTAGGGGTATGCACGGTAATGAAATCGGCCTCTTTGGCCAGTTCTTCCAGGCTCTCCTTCTTTTCCGCCCCAAAGCGGGCAAAGCGTTCATCGGATATATACGGATCATAGGCAATAACTCTCATGTTAAAGGCCTTTAAGCGGGTAGCTACCATGGAGCCTATCCTTCCCAGGCCGACAATGCCAACAGTTTTGCCATAGAGTTCCACTCCCCGGAAGGGTTTGCGATCCCAGGTTCCCCCTTTCAGATACTCGCTGGCCCAGGCGGTATTGCGAATGGAGGATAACAAAAGGCTTATGGTTTGTTCAGCCGCAGAAATGGTGTTGCTATCCGGAGTATTGGCTACTATCACTCCATAACGGGTACAAACATCTACATCAATGTTGTCTATTCCATTGCCTGCACGACCAACTATCTTGAGTCGTTTACCCCGGCTGATCAATTCTTCGTCAACCTGGGTGACGCTTCTTACTATCAAGGCATCATAGTGCTCAATAATCTCCAGTAGGTCTTCCCGGGAAATCCCGTCCCGGTAATCTACCGCCAATTCGCTCTTTAGCAGTTCAATGCCTTCATCGGCTATGCGCTCACTGACTATAACCTTTTTTCTTTCCATGTTTCTTCCTCCTTCTGTTGTTTGGCGCCAGAAATGCTTCCTTTGACCGAGTTTACCCTTGGTTGTCGCTTATTCGGCTTGTCAAAGTAACACTTCACTCCTGCCCGCAAAAGCATTAAGTGGCAGAAATGTACTCCTGAGCCTTTTTGATACCCTTACCCAGTTCGATCGGGTAACCGGACTTGAGCAGGGTTATCTCCAGGGCTACCAACACTGATAAGAGATCCAGTTCCCGGACATAACCCAGATGGCCTATCCTGAAGATGACATCATCCAGCCTCTGCTGCCCGCCGGCCAGGATTATATTAAATCTTTCCCTCATATATTGGCGGATTTTATTGCCCCCTATTCCCTGAGGTGCTATTACCGAAGTCAGGGCGGGGGAGGCATTATCATCTGCCGCCAGCAGTTTTAATCCCATTTCCTTTAAGGCTGCCCGAACCATCTCCCGGTAATTCAGCTGTCTTAAAAGAATATTATCCAATCCTTCTTCCTGCATCATTTTCAGGGCTTCTTCCAGACCATAGAATAGTGAGATGGCTGGTGTATAAGGGGTCTGGCCTTTTTCCAGGTATTTAAGGCCGGAAGAGACATCCCAATAATATTTGTGGTTTTTATTTTCCTTATGTACTCTTAAAGCCCGGTCGTTAAAGGCCAGGAAACTCAATCCCGGTGGAATCATAAAGGCTTTTTGGGAACCACTGGCAACCACGTCCAGTTTCCATTCATCCATTTTGAACGCCACGGCCGCTAACCCGCTTACGGCGTCAACCATAAAAAGGGCGGGGTGTTCGCCTACAGCAGCTCTGATGGCGGCTAAATCATTGAATACCCCGGTGGAAGTCTCATTGTGGGTAATCAATACCGCCTTTATTTCCTGCTTTTTATCCTGCTCCAGCCTTTCTTTAACCACCTGGGGATCGGCGGGCTCTCCCCAGGGAAAGTCCAGCTTCTCTACCTGGGCACCAAATTCCCGAGCAATAGTGGCAAAGCGATCCCCGAAAACGCCGATGGAGACTGCCAGCACTTTATCTCCGGGAGATATAAAATTAACTACCGCCGCTTCCAGCGCACCCGTACCGGATGCCGGGTAGATTAAAACCTGATGCTGGGTATGGTAGACTTGTTTGATTCCGTCTGTTACATTAATTAAAATTTCCTTAAACTCACTTCCACGATGATTGACCATGGGTCGGCTCATAGCACGGACAACTCTTTCGGGAACGGGTGTAGGCCCGGGTAAGAGCAAATATTGTTCACCTATCATTCCTGTAATAGCCTCCTTAATATTGAAACTACATTTGACTCTGCTGCAAAACCCCTTTTTATGCAAGCTAATGCATATGTATAACTTTTTGCAGTGGAATCACATTTCTATTATGAAACCATTTTGATGCCTGCTATAACTTTTCCCCCTTGTAACTCGTGTATACATTATGCAAAAAACCCCTCGCCCCATAGGGACGAGAGGTATTTTCCCGCGTTGCCACCCTTGTTGGTGTTCTCAACACCCACTTGAAGGTTATAACGGAACCACCGCTTATTCTTTAGATCTGTTTCCAGGTTGGATTCAAAACTGCACCGGGCTGGTTCGCAGCTTCCACCAGCTCTCTTTACCAGTTTACAGTTCCTACTTTTTCCTTTCATCAACAGTTTTGCTATTAAGGTTTGGCATTGATTATATTACAGCCCCGGAGCTTTTGCAAGTGATTTTTAAAAGCTCCCACCCGATTACCAGCCGCGTTCCTGCATTCTCTCCTCTGGCCTTATGGTGCTGATATCTATTCCTACCATAGCTTCACCCAAATCCCGGGATACTTCTGCTAAAACTGCCGGATCCTGGTAATGGGTGGTGGCGGTTACTATGGCCCGAGCTCTCTTCATGGGATCGCCGGATTTGAATATGCCGGAGCCTACGAATATTCCATCACAACCCAGTTGCATCATCATAGCTGCATCCGCCGGAGTGGCTATACCCCCTGCGGCAAAATTTACTACCGGCAGCCCTTTTAACCGCACTACCTCCTGCAGTAATTCATATGGTGCTTCCAGCTCTTTAGCTGCGGCCATTAGTTCTTCTGCGGGCAGGCTGCTGACCCATCTAATCTGGTCATTGACCTGTCTGATATGCCGAACCGCTTCAATTACATTCCCGGTGCCTGGTTCTCCTTTGGTTCTAATCATGGCCGCTCCTTCACCAATACGGCGAAGGGCTTCGCCCAGATTGCGGGCTCCACAAACAAAAGGTACTTTAAAAGTGTGCTTATTTACATGGTGTTTATCATCAGCCGGGGTTAGAACTTCGCTTTCATCGATATAATCAATTCCCAGGGACTCCAGAATCTGGGCCTCAACAAAATGCCCTATCCGGCATTTAGCCATTACAGGAATAGTGACTTTCTCCATAATGCGAAGAATCACACTGGGGTCAGCCATACGGGCAATACCTCCGGCCGCTCTTATATCCGCCGGAACCCTTTCCAATGCCATCACCGCACAGGCTCCAGCTTCTTCTGCTATTTTGGCCTGCTCGGGAGTAGTGACATCCATTATGACGCCACCCTTTAGCATCTGGGCCAGGCCGGATTTTGCTTTGAAAATTCCTTTTTCTTCCATCTTTTTTCCCTCCCTTAATTCTGGGGATTAGGGGTCTTTTATTCCCTCTCTAGTCCTCTTCTTTTTCAATCCTAAAACGAGCCACGCCTACAATACGGTCTTCTTCCGGCAACCTCATCAATAATACCCCTCGGGAATAGCGTTTCTGTTGCGAAATATCGTCTACTTCCAGGCGGATAATGTTGCCTTCACTCGTTAGAATAACCAGCTCATCCTCCTTCGATACGATTTTGAAGGCTACTAACTTGCCATTTTTCCTAGTTATTTCAATGGCTTTTAAGCCTTTCCCTCCTCGATTCTGCAGCCTGAATTCGCTTAAGGCCGTTCTCTTGCCATAGCCCTTCTCGGTTACCAGCAAGACATCGGCATCTTCCCGATAGCGATCCAGCCCCACCACATAATCATCTTTCGCAAGCCTTATGGCTTTAACCCCGGCGGCGGTCCTACCCATGGTTCGCACCTGCTTTTCATCAAACATGATTGATATCCCCCGGGAATTTGCTATCATTACTTTGCTCCCGGTCTTTACCCGTATGACTCCCACCAGTTCATCGCCCTCACGAAGGTTAACCGCTATCATTCCGGTTCTCCTTACATTTTCGAAAGCCTTCAAGGCGGTTTTCTTTATTATTCCTTTTCGGGTTACCATCAGCAGGCGATGATCGACATTAAAGTCCCTGGCCCCCACTATAGTGCTCACCTTTTCCCCGGGACGCAATTCCAAAAAATTCACCAGGGGCATTCCCTTGGCCTGTCGCGAGGATTCAGGTATCTGAAAGGCTCTGGTGGTGAAAACCCGGCCCTGGTTGGTGAAGAAAAGCAAGGTAGCCAGGGCTGAAGTAACCAGCACATCATTGGCAAAATCCTCAGCTCTGATAGTAGTGGCACTTACACCTTTCCCTCCCCTTTTCTGGGACCGATAAGTGTCCAGCGGCTGTCGTTTGACATAGCCCCGATTGCTGAGGGTTATAACCACTTCATGATCCTCGATAAAATCTTCTTCGGCATAGGTGTTTTCTTCCTGGCTTATCTCCGTCCGTCTCTTGTCGCCATACCTTTTTTCAATCTCATCCAGGTCTTCTTTTATTATGGCCAGAACTCTTTCCGGGCGGGCCAGAATATCTTCAAAGTCGGCGATTTTCAGCAGCACTTCCTCATATTCGTTTTCTACTTTGCTTCTTTCCAATCCGGTCAGTTGGGCTAAGCGCATATCCAGTATGGCATTGGCCTGTATTTCGCTCAAGCCAAAGCGACTCTGCAAGCCGCCTCTGGCGGTTTCACGGTCGCGTGAGTTCCTTATCAGCTCTATGATCTCATCCAGGTTGTCCAGGGCTATTTTCAAGCCTTCCAAAATATGTTTGCGGTTCCTGGCCAGCTTGAGTTCATAGGCTGTTCTTCGCTTAATGACTTCCTGCCGGTGTTGAACATAATATTGTATCATTTCCTTCAGGTTCAGTATCCGGGGTTCTCCGTTAACCAGGCTCAGCATGATGATGCCGAAACTGTCTTCCATCTGGGTATGCCGGAAGAGCTTGTTCAAGACCACATTGACATTCACATCTTTGCGTAATTCTATAACTATCCGGATTCCTTTACGGTCGGATTCGTCCCTGAGGTCGACAATGCCTTCTACCTTCTTGTCCCGTACCAATCCCGCAATCTTTTCGACTAGGCGGGCTTTATTAACCTGATAGGGTATCTCGTTAACCACAATAGCACACTTGCCGCCCCTTTTTTCTTCGATTTCGTAACGAGCTCTGGTTCTTATGGTTGCACGGCCGGTCTCATAAGCTTGTCTGATACCGCGGGCCGCCAAAATTCCCCCGGTGGGAAAATCTGGGCCGGGAATGCTTAGCATTAGCTCGTCAATAGTGATCTCCGGATTATCAATATATTCTTTAATTCCCGTTATTACTTCCCGCAAATTATGCGGAGGTATATTGGTGGCCATGCCTACAGCTATCCCAGCGGAACCGTTGATCAAAAGATTGGGTATCCGGGCCGGCAGCACCTGCGGTTCTTCCCGGCTGTCATCATAATTGGCCCGCCAGTCTACGGTGTCCTTGTCAATATCCTTAAGTAGTTCCGCCGCTATCCGGGCCATTCTGGATTCCGTATACCTCATGGCCGCCGCAGCATCTCCGTCAATGGAACCAAAGTTCCCATGTCCATCAACCAGCGGGTAGCGCATGGCAAATTTCTGGGCCAGTTTGACCATGGTCTGGTAAATAGCCGAATCCCCATGGGGATGATATTTACCCATTACCTCTCCCACGATATTGGCGGATTTTTTATGCGGTTTATCATGGGTCATACCCTGTTCATGCAAAGCATACAAAATCCGGCGATGCACTGGTTTTAGCCCATCGCGTACGTCTGGCAAGGCCCGGGATACTATGACGCTCATGGAGTATTCCAGAAAGGATTTCTTTACTTCCTTTTCAATATCTATGGGTATTACTTTACCAAACAGACTATCCTGTGCCAATTTCTGTCTTCCTCCTAAATATCCAGATTAGCGGCATACCTGGCGTTGCTCTCAATAAATTCACGCCGTGGTTCCACATTGTCCCCCATCAAGGCCGATAATATATCATTTGCTTTTATGGCGTCTTCAACCGTAACTTGCAATACCGTTCGGGTTTCTGCGTCCATGGTGGTAGTCCACAGTTGTTCCGGATCCATTTCCCCCAGACCCTTGTATCTCTGAATAGACCACTTTTGTTCTGTTTGGCTGAGAAAGTCATTCAGATCAGCATCCTCATAAAAATATTTGATTTCCTTTCCTCTTTTCAAACCATAGAGGGGTGGTTGAGCTATATACAGGTATCCATTTTCTATAAGCTCTTTCATATATCGATAGAAGAAGGTAAGCAGCAGAACCCGAATATGGGACCCGTCAACATCAGCATCGGTCATGATAAAAAGCTTGTGATAGCGAGCTTTTTTGATATCAAAATCTTCGCCTATTCCGGTACCCATAGCGGTAATGATGTTTCTGATTTCTTCACTGGATAGTACCCGGTCCAAGCGCGCCTTTTCCACATTCAGTATTTTTCCCCGCAAGGGCAATATGGCCTGGTAGTTGCGATCCCTTCCTTGTTTAGCCGAACCTCCGGCCGAGTCTCCCTCCACGATGAACAACTCTGATTCGGCCGGGTCTTTATTACTGCAATCGGCCAGTTTTCCGGGCAAGGCGGTCGATTCCAGGGCGTTTTTCCGTCGGGTGAGTTCCCGGGCTTTTTTAGCTGCTTCCCGAGCCCGACGGGCGGAAATGGCCTTATCCAGTAATTTACGGGCTACTGGCGGATTTTCATTCAGGAAATCTTCCACTTGTTCAAACAAAATACTCTCTACTATTCCCCGGATATAGGTATTGCCCAGCTTGGTTTTAGTCTGTCCCTCAAACTGGGGGTCTTTTACCAGCACCGATATAATCGCCGCTATTCCCTCCCGGATATCCTCACCGGAGAGATTATTGTCATTTTCTTTCAGAATATTATTTCTCTTGGCATAGTCATTAATCACCCGGGTCAATCCGTTTTTAAAGCCTATTTCATGAGTACCGCCCTCTTGCGTTCGGATATTGTTGGCAAAAGAATAGAGGTTTTCACTGTAGCTGTTGTTGTATTGAATGGCTACCTGGACGATAACATCGCCTTTTTTTTTCTCAAAATATATGGGCTGCTCATTAACAACCTCTTTATTCTTGTTTATATAAGCCACAAAGTCCTTCAAACCCTCGGAATATTGAAATTCCTGGTAAAATTCCTCTTCTTCCCTTTTATCGCTGAGGGATATTTTTAAATTTCGGTTGAGAAAAGATAACTCCCGCAGTCTTTGCAGCAATATTTCTCTTTCATAAACAATTTCTTCAAAGATTTCTTCATCCGCGAAAAAGCGAATACTTGTCCCGGTTTCTTTGCTTTCTCCTACTATCCTTATTTCACTCACCGGGGTTCCCCGTTCATAATCCTGCTGGTATATATGCCCGTCTCTTTTTATATGAACTTCCATTCGCTGTGACAGGGCATTTACCACGGACAATCCTACTCCATGCAAGCCTCCGGAAATATTATAACCGCTCCCCCCGAACTTCCCCCCGGAATGAAGAGTAGTTAAAATAACTTCCAGGGCGGGAATTCCCATTACTGGGTGAATATCCACCGGTATACCGCGGCCATAATCACAAACCGTAACACTATTATCCTGGTTAATAGTTACTTCTATCTTTTTACAGAATCCGGCTACGGCCTCGTCTATACTATTGTCCACTATTTCAAAAACCAGGTGATGTAAACCCTTGGCACCGGTTGAACCAATATACATCCCCGGTCTTTTGCGTACTGCCTCCAATCCTTCTAATATCTGGATATCAGAGGCATTGTATTCCCTTTCTTTTTCTATCAACTTATGCCCTCCCCTTAACGGTTTGCAGCCCGTTTGTATAAGGTATTTGAAGATATTGGCGACAGGTATAATTTATTATTACAGATAACCAATGCCTTCTCTTTTCCTTTTTCGCTGATATTAACCAGAGATCTCTCAATCCTGGCCATATCAATAACATCCTTAAGATCATGGGAAATGGGGGGTTCAATGTTTAAAATAGCGATTATATCGCTAAAAGATATGATGTAGTTGTTTCCCAGGTGAACATACACAAAAACTACTCCTTTCCAAGTAAACAGCCATCCTTAACCATTGAAATCGAGACGGACAAAGCATCTGTATTCTCCATTTTTACCGATGTAAGGAAACTCTGAAAAGAGGACTGGTCCAAAAAATTCAATAGTTTATTGCTTCTAGCATCATCCAGTTCGGCCAGTACCTCATCCAGCAGGAATATGGGAAAATTGCCTTTTATCTTTTGAAAAGTCATTATTTCTGCCAGTTTCAAACAAATAACTATATTTCTTTGCTGGCCTTGGGAGGCAAATAAGCGGGCCATCTGTTCGTTTAGATAAATATGCACATCATCCAGATGTGGACCCAGCAGAGTGGTTTTTCTTTTCCTTTCCTTTTCCGCTTCATTTTCGATTTGTTTCTTTAAGCTGTCCTGGAGTATATCCAGATTAATTTTACCACTATCAACAGGAAATGAAAGGGCATATCGTATTTTTAATAGCCCATCATCATCGTTTATCTGTGGGTAAATATCCTGTATGGCTTCATCTAGAACATTGATCAGATTTAATCTTGATATTAGCAATTTGGCTGCATACTCAATAAAAATATCATTAATTATAGCAAAACTTCTACCATTAGCTTCTTCTTTTTTTAATAATAAATTCCTTTTTTTTAGAGATTTTCTATAATTATCTAAGTTAAATAAATATTCGTTAGATATCTGTCCCAGGAGGAAATCTATAAAAAAACGGCGCTTATTAGGCGCTCCTTTAACTAAATAGAGATCATCTGGAGAAAAAAGAATTACTCTCAAACGGTCAGGATGATTATAGCTAGCTCTTTTCTTATTGATTCTAAAAATCTTAGCTTCCTGACCATAATTAATACTAGAATCAATAATTCTATCCTGGTGATTATAGCGTGCATGAATCTGAAAGCTTGGGGCCTCATATCTAATTAAAGTTTTTTCTTTGTTCGTACGGAAAGAAATCCCCGTTGACAAATAGAATAATGCTTCCAAAATATTAGTCTTACCCTGGGCATTATCTCCATAAAAAATATTTAGGCCGGGCGAAGGGTGGTATTCAATCTTTTTTAAATTACGAAAATCTCTAATTTGAAAATTCTTAATTTTCAATATCTATCTTTCTTTCATTTTAGTTACTTGTTCGTAAAGGTACCAATACATAAAGATAGTTGTCTTTTTGCGGATTTTCAATCATGGCTGGTCCTAATAAACTGGATAGATTTATTACTAGTTCCCTGGCTTCCCCATCTAGAATTTTTACCACATCAAGAAAGTAATTGGTATTAAAAGCAATATTTAATCCCCCTTCGCCTTCACTTGCATTACTAATCTCTATAACTTCAGCAATTTCCCCCATTATTTCCGAAAAAGTATTTACCTCCACCTCATTTTCTTCGAACTTAAAGCGGGTATACTGTATTTTTAATTTATCATCCGAAGGCATGACCCGAGCTCTTTCCAGAGTATCAGCCAAAATCTGCGTATCCAGCTTTACTTTGTAGCTAAAAGAGCGGGGTATTACCTGCTCATAATTGGGGTATTGTCCTTCTATAAGCCGTGATAGCAACAAAACATTGTTGCGATAAAAACTCACATTATTATCACTTAAACCTATATTTATCTCTTCCGGGCTGTCATCTAATAATCGGAGAACTTCAGTAGCTGTTCGGGCCGGAATAATAAAACTTAAGGGTTCTGGAGCCGTTGGCTGGATAGTACAAAAATAACGGGCCAAGCGGTGGGTATCAGAAGCCACTATATTTAATTGGCCTCCTTCCTTTAAATCGAACAAAACTCCCGTAAAGACCTGACGAAAATGGGTGTTGGCAGCGGCAAATACTGTCTTCTTAAGAGCATCTTTTAATATTTCCTGGCTTATGGAAAAACAGGGTTTAATTTTTTTTAAGGGAAGTTCTGGATATTCATAGTCTCTATAGGTATTAATGAAACCTGTTGAACGCCCGTAATTAATATCTAATCTAGATGTTTCCTGGTTTAATCCAATAAAAATTTGCGCTTCAGGCAACAACTTGACAAAATCAAAAAAATAATGAGCATTGACCAAAACACTGCCTTTTTCAATAACTTCGCTTTTAGCAGTGCTAGCCTTTACTCCTATCTCCATATCGGTTGCGGTCATAGTTAAACCAGTATCTGGATCTGTCTCCAGGAGGAGTCCTGACAAAACTGGTATAGCATTTTTACTGGAAGCAGCTCTATAGACTAGACTGGTGATAGCAAGTAAATCTCTCTTCTCAATAGTTAGTTTCATACAAAAACCTCCATCGTCCTCTTTTTCTTTTTTTTATTAACAATTTAGTAGTAATAGTAGTAGGGGCTTGAAAATTGTGGATAAGCGTCTCAAACCCTTAAAACAAGGGATATCTTGCGGTTGATAAGCTTGTTGATAATTTTTAAATAATATGGTTAGGGTCGATTTTTTTGCACAATACTTCTATTTCGGCGGCCAGTTCACGGTCAGATAATAATTCATTGGTTAATTTTTCATTGGCATGCATAACCGTGGTATGGTCTCTTCCGCCAAATTGCTCTCCAATCTGTGGAAAGGAAGCATCGGTCAGTTTACGACAAAGATACATGGCTATATGGCGGGGGTAGACCAGTGGTTTATTTCTTTTTTTTGAAATAATTTCGTTAATTTCCAAATTATAATGTGCGGCTACCGTTTTTTGAATAGTTTCTATAGTAATTTTTCGGGGTCTAGGAGGAGGCAGAATATCCTTCAATGCTTCAGCCGCAGTATTCATGTCCAGAGGTTTATTATTAATAGTAGCAAAGGCCACCAGGCGAATAAGTGCCCCCTCCAGTTCCCTGATGTTCGAATCTATATAATTGGCTATGTAGTCCAGTATGGAATAGGGGATATTAAGGTTTTCTACCTGGGCTTTTTTTCTTAATATCGCGATTCTTGTTTCCAGATCAGGTGGTTGAATATCAGTAATTAAACCCCATTCAAAGCGCGAGCGCAAACGGTCTTCCAGTGTAGGAATATTCCGGGGTGGCCGATCACTGGAGATAACTACCTGTTTATTTGATTCGTGGAGGGTATTAAAAGTGTGAAAGAATTCTTCCTGAGTTCGCTCCTTCCCCGCCAGGAATTGAATATCATCAACGAGCAAAACATCAATACTGCGGTATTTATTTCTAAATGAAGAAGTAGTATCGTCTTTGATGGAACTTATCAGGTCATTGGTAAATTGTTCGGAGGAGACATACATAACCTGATAAGTGGATCTTCTAGAAAGAATGTGATGACCGATGGCTTGCATTAAATGAGTTTTACCCAGGCCTACCCCCCCATAGATAAAAAGAGGATTATAGGATTTAAAAGGAGATTCACCTACGGCATAACAAGCAGCATGAGCAAAGCGATTACTGTTTCCCACAACAAAAGTGTCAAAAGTATATTTTGGATTTAAAGCGGATACAGGCTCTTTTTTACCAGAGATAATTTCCGAAGTAATGCTCAGAGTCACACTTTGATCGATTAAACTGCGCAATTTGTTTTGCATTATGTCCATATAGCGTGATTCAATCCACTCTTTGCTCAGAGAATCAGGGACGATTATGCAAAAGCTATTGTTTTTAAAGGAGGAGAATTTTACCCGAGAAAACCAGATTTCAAAGCTGGTTGAGCCGATCTCTTTATACATATAATCCAAAACTTCATTCCAGACAAGAGAATATTCTTTATAATTAGACATACTTAACCTCCGCTTTGTTGTGGAAAAGCAAATAAAGAATTACACAGGCTGTGGAAAAAACAAAGTCTCTCTTGATTCCACTGCGAAAAGTCATAATTATTATTTTGCTTGCATAGATATATTAGAATAAACTTACTCCGGCAAAATCAATAGCGATCACATGCTAATGCGCGTTTACAGGTTATTTGGGATTAAAGCACAAATATAGTATAATCATAGCAGAAAAAAAATTAAATTTGAAGTGCACAAACTTCCTTGAATTCTTGACATTTAAGGGGTTTAATCAATATAATAGTAGGGTATTTATATTATTTATGCAGTTGAGCTCTGTTGACAGGGTTACAGTTAACCAGTTAGGAGGCAAGGGATATAGTGAAGAGAACCTTTCAGCCGAAGAATCGGCAAAGAAAACGAGAACATGGTTTTAGAGCCAGGATGGCAAGCGCGGGTGGAAGAAAAATTCTGGCCAACAGGAGGAAAAAGGGAAGAAAGATTATTTCCGCATAGGTCGTAAAAGCGGCCTTTTATTTTCCCCAGGGAAGGTTTTTATGCTGGATAAAAAAACAAGGATTAGAACCGGTAAAGAATACCGGAACGTTTTTGAAAAAGGAAAAAGATTTTCGGGGCGATACTTAATAATGTATTACTTGGAAAATGCCGCGGAGAATAATCGTTTTGGTTTCATTACCAACAAAAAAGTAGGTATGGCTGTAATAAGGAATAGGATAAAAAGACAGTTGCGAGCCATAGTGCGCAAATACCCGGGACAAGTAAGGAAAAACCATGATATTGTTCTGGTAGCCCGTGCCGGTATCGGGAAGACTTCTTTTGAGGGTATAGAAAAAGATTATATTTTCATCATGAAGAAGGCGGGACTTTTTGCAAAAACTGCTAATAATACTAATTAAAATATATCAAAAGGCGACCTTTTTCAGGCCTGCTTCATGTCGTTTCTATCCTTCCTGTTCTCACTATTCCATTGAAGCGATAAAGAAATACGGAATAGTCAAAGGAGGCTGGTTAACTGCAAAAAGACTGGCCAGGTGTCACCCGTACAATCCGGGTGGCTATGATCCGGTACCTTAATAATAGGTTACCTCGCGAGCATTTGCCTCGCTAGCAAGGAGGTGGAACCTGCCATCACTTGAATTTGATAGGCAGGAGGAACTTTGTGGCATTCTTTTGTTCAGTGGTTTGCCAGTGTAATCCAGTTTATGTATGGTATTACCGATAGCCTGGGCGTAGCTAATTACGGGCTGGCTATTATTTTTATGACCATATTGATAAAATTGGCTCTTTTTCCGGTAACGCAAAAGCAGTTAAAATCCATGCGGGCTATGCAAAAAATTCAACCCCGGATGAAATATATCCAGGAAAAATATAAAGAAGACCCGCAAACCATGCAGTTAAAAGTAATGGAACTGTATAAAGAACATGGGGTTAATCCCTTGGGAGGATGCTTACCCCTCTTGATACAGATGCCGATATTTATTGCTTTTTACCAGTCATTATTCAACTTCAAGTTTGCGGTAGAGGAGCATGCTCGATTTTTATGGATTCCTAATATTGGCAGTTCTGACCCCTGGTATATTCTAGCGGTTCTAGCGGCGGCAACCACCTTTATACAGCAACGAGTATCTATGGTTGATACCAAAGATCCCACGCAAAAGTCCATGTTGTATGTGATGCCACTTTTTATGGCCTGGATAGCGGCTACCATGCCGGCAGGCTTACCTTTATACTGGGTAACCTTTAATATTTTAGGTATTTTGCAGCAGCTTTATATCAACTGGAGCAGTGATAAAGTGAAACTGGCAACTGAAACAGGAGTTCAGGTGGAAATGGCGAACGAGGTACTGGAGGAATCAAGTGGTCAGCATACTTTGGCCGAGGAAAAGGTAGCAGGGAGGGAAAAAGGAGGAAAGAACGTTAATGGAAATCCAAACAGTAGAAAAAAAAGGAAAAAACGTTGATGAAGCTATTAAAGCTGCCCTGGATGAACTAGAATGTGAAATTGACGATGTTTCTATTGAAGTGCTGGAAGAAGCAAGTAAAGGAATACTTGGCCTGGTAGGAAGAAAGCCCGCCGTGGTAAGGGTTTCCCTGATGGTGAAACCGGAAGAAGAAGTTCGCCAGGTGGTAGATGAGTTGCTTGGCCGGATGAAAATTGATTATCAGATTAATCGGGTGGAATGGGAAGACGGTCGAGTTAGAGTAAACATAATAGGCAATGACATGGGCCTTTTGATTGGACGGAAAGGCGAAACTTTAAATGCGGTGCAATATATTATCAGCTTAATCATTAACCGGCAGCGTGAGGAAAGAATTCGGGTCTTGCTTGATGTAGAGGACTACCGCAAGAAAAGAGAGGAATCTCTCGAGGCCTTGGCCCTAAGACTTTCAGACAAGGTTAAGAAAACCCGAAAAAATGTAGTCATGAGGCCGATGAGTTCCCAGGAAAGAAGAGTAGTACATACCATTCTACAGGCCGATCCCCAGATAACTACTTTTTCGCTGGGAGATGAGCCTAATAGGAAAGTGGTAATATCTTTGAAGAAATAAAAAAGACAGTGATGGAGGCCCGAGGCGAGGGCCTCCTTTTTTAGTTCGCCTTGCATGGGCATAGTCTAACGGGTGAAAGTCCCTAACACGCCCTGATAGTGGGAAGTGTACAGCCAAAGACAAGGGTGTCCTCGGCGACGAGGAATCTGAAGGAAGTCGGC
>NZ_JAQVZX010000013.1 GCF_028707975.1 Syntrophomonas sp. | reverse complement strand
CGGCTTCCTTCAGATTCCGCGTCGCCGCGGACACCCTTGCCCTTGGCTATGTGCTTGGCACTATCAACCCGCACTAGGGACTTTCACCCATTAGACTGCGCCCATGCCGGGCACACCATAAAGATAAAGAGCGGATTACCGCTCTTTACCTGCGCAGACCCAACCGGGTAACAATACTCCGATAGCGCTCAAAGTCTTTTTTCTTAAGATAATCTAAAAGCGACCGGCGCTGTCCTACCATTTTCAGCAATCCTCTTCTGGAATGATGGTCTTTGGAATTTATTTTCAGATGTTCATTCAGGTAATTTATTCTTTCCGTAAGTATAGCAATTTGAACTTCCGGTGAACCGGTATCGTTCTCATGAATCTGGTAGGTCTTAATTATTTCCCCTTTTCTTTCTAGAGATAATGACAAGTTTTCACCTCCTCTGCCTGATAATCGCCATCGGCCAAGGAAAACGCTGGTGAAATCGTTAGCCCTAGCCTGAGGTTCTGACTCTTTATAAATCCAATCCTAATTTTATACAATCATGGCTTGATAAGCAAGGCCTATCTTATGTTTATGTTGATGAATGCTAATACCAATTCCTAACCTAAAGTTTCTGAATCATCCCATTATTCTATTTTCTATTATTTTCTATCGACTCATAAATTCTTATAGCCTGCTCGCGGTCAATTTTAATCTGTTTAATCAGTTCGTCTACGCCGCTGAATTTTCTTTCATCTCTAATTTTTTGGAGAAAATACAGCCTTATATCTTGTCCATAAACCTGTCTATCAAAATCTATTAAATTAGCCTCAACTGAAACGGGATACTCCTGATGAAAGGTAGGCTTGCTCCCAATGTTCACTGCCGCCCCAAAATTCTCGCCTTCTATCTCTGCGAAAGCCGCATATACCCCTTTTCCGGGTATATTTAGCTCCGCCCGAATTCCCAGATTGGCCGTAGGGAAACCAATAGTTCCCCCTCGCTTTTCCCCTTCAATTACTTCCCCTTCAAGCATGGGACAGTAACCCAACATTTCCCGGGCTAATTGGATATCACCGGCATCCAAGGCCCGGCGGATAATGCTGCTGGATACTACCTGCCCATTGACTTCTACCGGGGGAATAATATTAACCCGAAAAGTATATTTTTTTCCCAGCTCTTGTAAAAGTTGAGGCGTACCCAGGCCTTTGTGCCCAAAAGAATAGTTAAATCCCACAAATGTTTCTTTAATTTGCAGTCTCTCCACCAGTATGGTTTTTGCAAATTCTTCCGGGGAGCACCTGGCTATGGCCGAATCAAATCTGTTGTAGATCAGTTTATCCAAACCCAATTCCTTCATTAACTCCGCTTTTCGTTTTGCGCTTACCAGAAGTTTGGGAGCCCGGCTGGGATTAAGTACCGTAGCCGGGTGAGGTTCAAAAATAAAAGCCGCCGCGATGCCCTTGCTGGCTCGGGCCTTCTGCACCAAATCACCTATCAATCGCTGGTGCCCCCGGTGTACCCCGTCAAAATTGCCCAGGGCCAAAAACAACGGATCTTCATTATTGGTATAATTATCTATTTCTCTTACTACCTCCATACCGCAACTCCTTCTATTTCTTCGTTAGGGTTACCTTTAATTGTCCCCTCACTCATTCACCAATCTTAAACACCCGGCAGGGCTCAAAAACGGTTTTGTCACTATAGTTTTTTGTTTTGGCAATAGCCAGCAGTTGTCCTTCCGGCGAATAGAGCCTCACCCGGGGAAACAGCATCTTGGCAGTTCGGCTTATCTGATTTCCGTTTATTATAGCAGACATTTCTTCGGTTCTTACACTAATAAGCGGCATATTTTTTAAAGGGTAATCCATGGGCAGTAAGGCCTGGCTCAGATTTTCCGGTTTCTCCAGAATATAATCCAGGCTTATGGCCCCCTCTATCTTGAAGCAAGCGGAACGACTACGACATAAACTGGACAAATAGGCTCCGGTGCCTAGTTCCTGGCCTATATCATGACATAGTGTGCGAATATAAGTTCCTCGGGAACAGCTTACCCGCAAACATAGCTGCGGAAATTCCCGCTCCCAATAACTATCCAACAGTTCCAACTCAAAAATCTCAATTTCTCTTGCTTTTCTCTCTACCTCCAGACCCTGACGGGCTAGTTCATAGAGTCTTTTGCCTTCATGATGGACGGCTGAGTACATGGGCGGAATTTGCCTGCTCTTACCGCGAAACAAAGCCAGGACCTTTTCCACTTGGCCCGGCTCTACCTTTCTTTTGCTACTGTATGTAATTTCTCCCCAGGCATCCTGGGTATCGGATAAAGCTCCCAGGGTCATGGTGGCTAAATATTCCTTGGTCTCATCCTCCACAAAAGCAATTATTCTGGTGCCCTGGCCGATTGCTACGGGCAGAACTCCTTCAGCCATAGGATCCAAAGTACCCAAATGCCCCAACTTGTATTTTCGAGGTAGAGATCTTTTAAGCTTTCTTATAACATCAAAAGAAGTCATACCCTGGGATTTGTTGATGTTAAGAAACCCATCCAAAAATCAGATCACATCCTTAACCGCTAGAATTACTGTAGACTTTACTTCCTCCAGCTTACCTTCGCACTGGGCTCCTGATGCCTGCCTGTGGCCACCTCCGCCAAATTTTTGGGCCAGAGCAGCAACATCAACCTGTCCCCGTGATCGGAAGCCGACTTTAATCTTTCCTGCCGGCATTTCACGAAACAAAATCCCTACTTCCACTCCTTCAATCATACGAGTATAGTTGATAAGCCCTTCCGGATACAAGTCTTCCGCCCCGATATCCGCCATTTCCTGGTAGGGCAGGCTCATCCAGGCTATTCTGCCGTCAGCAGTAAAATCTAAATGTTGCAGAGCCCTCTGCAACATTAATAATTCTTTTCGCGACTTGGATTCAAAAAGGTTTATCCTGGCAAGATTGACACTGGCACCAAAATTGAGCAACTCAGCGGCTATTCTCAGGGTTTTACCGGTAGTATTGGCATTTAAAAAACTTCCCGTATCCATAATAATACCGGCCAAAAGAGCATCCGCCATAGCCGCGTTGATATTTACTTGCATATGCAGAAGCAATTCAGTAATTATTTCGGCAGTAGCCGCAGCACTGGCATCAATATAGTTAAAATCACCAAAGAAATTATTACTTTGGTGATGATCGATGTTAATACTGCAGTTCCTATGCTGTATGAGAGCGAAGGTTTCCTGGCCTACCCGCTGTTCATCCGAACAATCCAGAAAAATGAGGTTGGGGGGTTGAGACTGTATTTCTCCAGGCTGTTTCACCTGTTCCACCGCAGTCAGGTAGTGGTAGATCGGGGGAACAGGGTCGGACAAAAGAATTCCAACCCTTTTGCCCATGGCCTCAAGTCCCAGGTATAAGCCCAGTAAAGAACCAATACAATCTCCATCCGGGGCTTTATGCCCCACGAGTAAAAAGTCATCGCTGTCCTTTATTTTCCTGGCGATTTCTTTTAAATCATTCATTACTACCTTTAGCCTCTTCCTCTTCTCTAATTTCTTCCAGGAGGGAGGAAATCCTTATTCCATGTTCTATAGAGCGATCCAGGCGAAATTCCAGTTCTGGAGCATGGCGCACCTTTAGCTGCTGGGCTAGAGCGCTCCTGAAATAACCTTTGGCCTTTTGCAGGGCTTTCATCGCCTCTTCCCTCTGGCTTTCATCCCCCAATATACTGATATTTACCCGGGCATGGCTATAGTCATTGCTGAGATCTATTCGAGTTATGGAAAGGTTTTTAAATTCGATACGAGGATCCTTTATCTCCTCCTGAATTATCTGGGATAAAACGCGCATTATTTCCACAGACATTCTTTCCTGCCGGCGTTTACTCATATATATACCCACCTTTCTTACTAATCCCCATGCCCGCAACCTTAATAGTGACACCCGAAGGGTGAAACACCAGGACGGGAGATTAGCGCGGTACCCCTTGAGCCGCAAGACAAGCCGCAGGTGTTGCCCATGCGTAGCGCCCTGTCGAGTACAACTGATGCTCCACCCTTCGGGTGTCGCTACGTAGGTAGCTGAGCGGTATATTTATGCAAGCTAATGCATATTTATGACTTTTTGCAGTGGAATCATAGATGTATTATGATATATATCAAAAGGACCGTCCCCTATGCAAGCCTATAATTCTCTAGGGATTTCCTCCATGGTATAGGCTTCAATAATATCTCCTTCCTTGACATCATTGAAATCCTTGATTCCAATGCCACATTCATAGTTTTCCACTACTTCTTTGGCATCATCCTTAAAGCGTTTTAGCGAGGCCAGGTTGCCCTCGTATACAATTACTCCATCTCGCAAGACCCGCACACTGGCATTTCTCTGAATCTTTCCGTCAACAACATAAGACCCGGCGATAACTCCCACATTAGGTACTTTGAAAAGAGCCCGAACTTCAGCACGACCCAGGAACTTCTCTTTGTATTCCGGATCCAGCAGGCCGCTCATGGCTTTTTTAACATCCTCAATAGCCTCGTATATGACCCGGTACATGCGAACATCTATCTTTTCTTCTTCAGCATATTTTCTAGCCTTACTATCCGGTCTTACATTAAAGCCAATAATTATTGCATTGGAAGCAGATGCCAACATAACATCGGTTTCGGTAATAGCACCTACCGCTGAATGGATTACATTTACTTTGACTTCGCTGGTCGCCAAACGCAGTAGCGATTGCCGGAGAGCTTCTACTGAACCCTGGACATCGCCTTTTATAATCATTGTAAGTTCCTTAACCTCGGCATCCTTCATCTGCTGGAAAAACTCATCCAGAGAAACTCGGCTGCTTTGTTTTTGTTCTTCAATCTTCTTTTCACTCAATCTCAGACCGATGATTTCCTTGGCTACTTTTTCATCACAGACCCGAACTTTGCCACCAGCCTCGGGTACACCGGACCATCCCATTATTTCGACCGGCATGGAGGGCGATGCCAACTCCACCCTTTTACCCCGATCATCAATCATAGCCCGCACCCTGCACCAATTGGTTCCACAGATTACATAGTCCCCTATCTTGAGGGTTCCATTCAATACCAGTACGGTGGCTACCGCTCCCCTTCCTTTATCCAGCTCTCCTTCGATTACCAGACCATAAGCAGCTCTATCCGGATTAGCCCTTATTTCATTCATTTCCGCTACCAATAAAATCATTTCCAACAGGTTTTCGATTCCTTCTCCACTTTTAGCTGAGACCGGAACAAATATGGTATCTCCACCCCATTCTTCAGGGACAATATTATATTCCGTTAATTGTTGCTTGAGTCTTTCCGGGTCAGCTTGCGGTTTATCTATTTTGTTTATTGCTACCAGAAAAGGAACCTTGGCAGCCCTGATATGGTTTATTGCTTCAACCGTCTGGGGCATTACCCCATCATCCGCCGCTACCACCAGGATTACAATATCTGTGAGATTAGCCCCACGAGCTCTCATGGCAGTAAAGGCCTCATGTCCAGGGGTATCGATAAAGGTTATCTTATTGTCTTTTATCGTTACCTGATAAGCACCAATATGCTGAGTAATACCCCCCGCTTCTCCCGAAACCACATTTGCCTGTCTGATACGATCAAGCAGGGAAGTTTTACCATGGTCTACATGTCCCATTACTGTGACAACTGGCGGGCGTGCCTTGAGTTTGACATCATCATCTACATCAACAAGTTCTTCTAGTATCTTCTCTTCTTCGGAAAGCTCTCGTTCAACTTTAACATCATAGAGGCTGGATACTATCTCCGCAGTTTCATAATCAATATTTTGGTTAATAGTAGCCATGATTCCTAATTCCATTAATTTCTTCATTATTTCAGCCGGATTCTTATTAAGCTTCTCGGCTAAATCTCGAACCATTATGGAGCCTTCAATACTTATGCTTTCGGGGGTATGAAATTCCATGCTCTCCTTTTTGCGCTTGTGTTTCGTTTTCCGGCCCGGGCGACTGTAGTCTTTACTCTGGTGCTGAACCGCAGCAGGAGTGTTTCTCCGAACAACTTTCTTGTCACCTGCAGTTTTGGGGCCACTGGGTAATGGTCTTGAACTTGCTTCCCTGGTCTTGTTCTCACTTGTTCGCTCCGGAGATGATACTGGCCTGGGGGTATTATTCGGCACTGCTCTCTGGGGGGTTCGCTTGCCGCTTGCTCCGGGAGCTCTATTATCTGGTCTGCCAGTTGCTCCAGGAGCTCTGTTGTTTGGTCTGCCACTTGCTCCGGGAGCTCTATTATCTGGTCTCCCAGTTGCTCCAGGAGCTCTGTTGTCTGGTCTGCCGCTTGCGCCGGGAGCTCTATTATCTGGTCTCCCAGTTGGCCCGGAACCTCGCTGCTCTGGTCGCGCTGTTGGCCGAGGCGCAGTGTTGTTCCTCGGGCTAGTCGTTTCTTTGCCTGATTGAGGGCTGATTGGGCGTCTTTCATCCCTTTTTGGAGCTGCTTCTCGGTTTCCAGAATAATCGCGCCTTTCTGAACTGCCAGTTGGTCTGGAACCCTCTTGAGGACGCGAACCCGCACCAGGACTGGTGGAATTATGCGCCTGTATGCCTGGTCTTTTCTGGGGAGCTGACCTTGGTGCATCCCCGGAACGCTTTCCTGTGGCTTCATCCCCGGCAACTGGTTTAGTTGCTTGTTTATCGTTGCTCTCATCCTTGGCGCTTAAACGCTTCTTAACCCAGCTGGCCTGTGATTCCTCCACCGTACTCATATGATTTTTTACATCTAAACCCATTTTTACCAGAACTTCAACCATTTCTTTGCTAGCAATTCCCAGTTCCTTGGCCAGTTCATGTACTCTTATTTTTGCCATTCAACCACCCCCGTGCTTACTTTTGCTCCGACAGCCTCCAGCGATTTTATCAGGGACTCAGCCATTCCCTGGTCATTTATCGTCACGGCAACCCGGTATGCCTTCCCTATGGAAGCCCCGATCTCATACTTGTTGCCCAATATGATCCAGGGAATCTTCTGTTTCTGACAACTGCTGATCAAGCCCTGCTTGGTATTTTCCGCTATATCATTGCTAATAATTAACAGAAACGCTCTTCGCCTTATTATACTGGATTTTGCCGCCAAAGCTCCTGAAGATACCTTTCCGGCCTTCTGGGCAAAACCCAAAACAGCATAGCTTTTTTTCAAACTCTCACTCACCTTATTGACCAGGCTTATTCTGGTCTATTTGTTCTCTAATCTTTTCCATTACGCCAGCAGGTATATCCTGTTCCAGGGCCTTTTGCAATCTCTTTCCCTTGATAGCCTGCTTAATACACTCCGGTTCAGGACAAATATAAGCCCCCCGACCGGGCTTTTTGCCCGTGGTATCCAATTCAATTTCCCCCTGAGGGCTTCGTACAATCCTAACCAGTTCCCGTTTATTCTTCATTTCCCGGCAGCCTACACACATTCTCTGCGGCTGTTTACGAATCCTGGTCATCTATTTCATTCTCCCCGGTATTTACTTCAGTCCCATCCTGTTCCAATATCTCTTCATCTATCTCTTCATCTATCTCTTCATCTATCTCATTATAGTGATCATTCACCTGGCTCTCACTTCTTATATCCACTTTCCATCCGGTAAGCTTGGCGGCCAGGCGGGCATTTTGACCCTCTTTTCCGATAGCTAGCGAAAGCTGGTAATCCGGTACAACAACCCGGGCTACTTTATCAGCCTCATTGACATTTACCAAAATCACCCGGGAAGGGCTTAAGGCATTGGAAATATACCTTTCCGGATCTTTGTCGTATTTAATGATATCTATTTTTTCTCCACCCAATTCGGAAACGATGTTTTGTACCCTCAAGCCTCTGGGTCCTACACAGGCACCCACCGAGTCAATTTTATCATCCAAGGAATAGACGGCTACTTTAGATCTTGCTCCTGCCTCGCGAGCTATAGACTTTATTTCCACCACTCCATCATATATCTCCGGGACTTCCATTTCAAACAAACGCCTTAAAAAATAGGGGTGGGATCTGGATACAAATATATTAGGCCCTTTGGATGTGTTCTTGACTTCATGAATATAAGCCTTAATCCTCTGTCCAACTTCGTATCTTTCCCCGTAGATTTGATCTGAAGCCAGCATTATTCCTTCCGTACGACCCAGGCTGATATATATGGTTTTGGATTCAATCCTCTGAATAGTACCGGCTATGATTTCGCCCTCTCTTTCCAAAAACTCTTCATATATCAGACTTCTCTCTGCTTCTCTCAGTTTCTGTATTACTACCTGTTTGGCCGTCTGAGCCGCGATGCGCCCGAAATCAGATGGCGTAGCTTCAACATAGACCAGGTCTTCGGCTTTGCAGTCCGGATAGAGTTCCTTGGCTTCTTCCAAGGACATCTCCAAGCGGGGATCTTTCACTTCATTGCTGATCTTCTTCTGAGAAAAAACCTTGACTTCACCATTAATCTCATTAAACTCCACACTTACATTCTGGGATATCCCAAAGTTCTTCTTATACGCAGTGCTCAAGGCTGACTTTATGGCTTCCACCAGAGCCCTTTTAGGAATACCCCGTTCTTTCTCTATGTCATTCAATGCCTGTACCAGTTCATTAGACATTGCGTTTCCTCCTCTTAAAATTCTGGATGCAACCTGATTGCACTTATCATGTCACGAGGCACTTTAGAAAGCTCTCCTTCGCTCTCCACCACTATGTTTTCGCTATCAAAACCCCGCAATATACCAGTTATCCGTAGTGGTCCCGGGTATGATTTCAAGGTTTTAAGCTTAACCCGATATCCGGAAAAGCGTTCCCAATCCCGCTCCTTTTTTAAGACCCGATCCAAACCCGGAGAAGAGACTTCGAGATAATCGTAGGAAATATCCTCTTCATCAATGCCCTCTTTTATGGCACGATTGGCTTTGCTACACAACTCCAGATCAACCCCGCTGTCTTTATCGATAAAAACACGCAAGATCTGCTCTTTGTTTTCCTTGCGGTATTCTATATCAACCAGCTCCAGTTCCAGTTCATTTAGTCTCTCTTCGGCTAGTTTTTTGATCCTAGCGAGGATTGTGGTCCGCTCTATTATTTCCACCCCCGGTTTTTCTTTATCTATTCTCAAATAGATAGATCCAACAATAGAAAAAGTGGGCAGGTACCCACTTTGTGGTTAATGGTATTAGTATGCTTGCGAATAGTATAGCATATTCACATAAATTAATTCAAGCCATTTGGCCATTGTCAAGCGTTATTTGTAGGTTAGCCAAAGAGACTGATTTGGCTGGTTTCCGGAAGATGATTCAGACAATCGAATTTTCGTAGTACCTCCATGGCAGTTTTGTTAAGCCGCGATCGCTGTTGGAAATCTTCCACGGAAATATAATTGCCCCCATCCCTTGATTCAATAATACCCTGAGCTGCAGCTGCACCCACATTGGGCAGTGCTGAAAAAGGCAATAATAGCGCATTGTCTGCAACCAAATATTTGTTGGCATCAGATTTATAAATGTCCACAGGTCGAAAGCTAAATCCCCGGGCATACATTTCCAGAGCTACTTCAAAAACGGGTAAAAGTTTTCTTTCCTTCTGGGAAGCAGACAAACCAGCTTTTTCAATCTCCTGAATTCTTTTTTTTAAGGCCTCATAACCCTCCAAAATAATCTGGGAATCAAAATCTTCCGCCCTGATACTGAAAAAACTAGCGTAGAATTGCAAAGGATAGTAAACCTTGAAATAGGCTATACGAAAAGCCATAGTGACATAAGCCACAGCATGGGCTTTGGGGAACATATATTCAATCTTCTGGCAGGAATCTATATACCAGGAAGGAACACTCTGCCCCACCATCAGCCCACATTCTTTACTATTCAATCCATTGCCCTTACGCACATTTTCCATGATCTTGAAGGCCTGCTTTTTATCCAAGCCCTTTTGAATTAAATAGCTCATTATATCATCCCGTGTACAAATGACTTCACTCAGGCTGGCGGTTCCGTCTTTTATCAGACTCTGGGCATTATTGAGCCATACATTGGTACCATGAGAAAGCCCACTAATCCTAACCAGTTCGGAAAATGTGGTCGGGCGGGTAGCCTCCAGCATTTGCCGCACAAAGCGGGTGCCAAACTCAGGAATCCCATAGGTTCCCACGCTGGAAAGAATATCGGCAGCTTCCAAACCCAGAGGCTCGACTCCAGAAAAGAGTTTCATGGTCTCCTTTTCGTTAAGTTTTATGCTGAAGGCTTTCTTTCCGGTAAGATCCTCCAGTTCCTTAAGTACAGTCGGATCGTCATGACCCAATATATCAAGCTTGACTAGTTGATCGCCTATTGCGTGATATTCAAAGTGAGTAGTTATTACCCCTGAATCTTTCTTGTCCGCAGGATGCTGCAGGGGGGTGAATTCCATAATGTCCCGATCCTGGGGCACAACTATCAAACCTCCAGGGTGTTGTCCCGTGGTCCTTCTTACCCCGGTTACCCCTTTAACCAGGCGATTAATCTCAGCATTCCTGAGTTCTATTTGTCTGCCTTCCATATATTTCTTAACAAAACCATAGGCGGTTTTTTCTGCAATAGTCGAAATGGTACCCGCCCGGTAAACATTCTCTTTACCAAACAAGTCCTCAACATACTGGTGAGCTCGGCTCTGGTAATCGCCGGAAAAATTGAGGTCGATATCCGGCACCTTGTCGCCTTCAAAACCCAGAAAGGTCTCAAAAGGAATATCAAATCCGTCCTGATGCATTTTGCCCCCACAATCAGGACAAGAGCGCTCGGAAAGGTCAGCCCCACAATTAGCAATACCATCACTTACAAAGTCACTAAACTGGCAGGAAGGGCACAAATAGTGGGGAGGAAGTGGATTGACTTCGGTAATCCCGGTTAAAAAAGCCACCAGGGAAGAGCCTACCGACCCCCGCGAACCTACTATATATCCATCCTGATTGGACTTTTCCACCAGTTTGTGGGCTATGAGATAAAGAACACTAAAACCATGGCGGGTAATAGCATCTAATTCCTTCACTATACGATTCTCCACAATGGGTGGCAGTTTTTCACCAAATAAAGAATGAGCCTTCTCCCAGCTTATCTGGGTAACCTCCTCGGCGGCGCTCTCAATCTTGGGGGGGTAAAAGCCCTCCGGCACCGGCCGTATATCCTCTATCATTTCCTCTATAAAGGCAGGATTATCGATAACCACAGCCCGCGCCTCTTCTTCGCTTAAATATGCCATTTCAGCCAACATTTCATCGGTGGTACGGAAGTAGAGAGGAGCCTGGCTTTCAGCATCCTCATAGCCCTGTCCCGCTTGAATAATCCGCCGGAATATCTCGTGATGAGGATCGAGAAAATGAACATCCCCAGTAGCTACTACCGGTTTCTTGAGTCTCTGCCCCAGTCGGATAATCCTACGGTTGATTTCCTGTAAATCTTCTCGTGACGCGATACTGCCTTCCCTTACCAAAAAATCATTATTATCCAGGGGTTGTATTTCCAGATAGTCATAAAAACCGGCGATCTCTTCAATCTCTTTCTCCTCCGCCCCTCTGACCATGGCTCGAAAAACCTCCCCCGCTTCACAGGCACTGCCCAGAAGAAGCCCTTCCCGCTTATTGATTAATTCCCGGCGGGGAATTTTGGGGTAACGATAAAAATAATCGAGGTAGGAAATACTGACCAGGTGATAGAGATTCTTCAAACCTCTTTGGTTTAAAGCCAGTAATACGATATGAAAAGGACGTTCCCTTTTGTCATCTTCGACCAAATATGCTTCGACACCATATATCACTTTAATTTTATATTTTCGGGCTGCCTTATAGGCTTCAGGAAAGGCCTGGATGCAACCGTGGTCAGTGATAGCAATGGCTGGATGCTGCCATTCCGCAGCCCTTTTCACTAGCATGGACACCTCCGTTAGACCGTCCATGGCACTCATCTTGCTATGGGCATGAAGTTCGATCCTTTTTTCGGCGGCTGTATCTTTTCTTTCTGGTTTTTCCAAGCGGATAAAGGCATCGATGAACAACACGGCTTCTTTGACATAGCTATCATAGCGAATACTCCCAGCGGCCTTTATCCAATCACCGGGCTCAATCTTATCATCCCCCAGTTTATTCAAAAAAAGTTTGGCAATAATACTACTGCCGTAATCACTTAAGTAATAAGCAACCACTATACTGTTGTCTTTCAAGCTGCTGATTTCCTTATGCCATACCTCGCCTTCAATAACTGCATTTTTCATGCCCTCTTGCAATTCCGATATTGTAATAGTCTTGCTGTTCTCCAGTAATTTTGTCCCGCCACTATTCCTTGCCAAGTAGCGCTTTTTTCTCCCTATGAATTCTTCCGTTCCTGTCAGGACTTCTACCTTTCTCCCTGCCAGCAGATAGTTGTCAGCAAGATCGTTTGTGTTGTTCTCAGTACATATAGCCCTTACCAAAACCCGCAGAGCATATTGCTGCCCCAGCCACTGGGAAAACCGGCTGCAGGTTTCCTTATCAATCAGGTTTTTATAGACATTCCTATCCTGAACCAGCATATCTATCCGATTCTCGTTAAAATGCCATCCCAGCGAGGCAAAAATTTCCTGATCAGACATGAAAACCTCTGACAAGATCTCGTTTTGCCGTAAGCGTAATATATTCTCCATTTGCTGGGCGAAATCTTTTAAGCAGGTAATGATTTCCAAACCATCTAGAAAAGGCAGGGCTTGTTTAAGTCTGTCGGTGCTTTGTTGTAGGACATCTGCAGGTAACGCTTCCGTTACTGCAACATAGAGCTTCCATTTCTTATCACTGCGAAAGACTTCCAGTTTCTCCACTGAAGAATCTCTCCAATACTTGCTCAAAGAACCGGTGGAATTAGAAATAAAGCTATAAAAATCTCCGTTTACCATTCCCCACTCTCCCACTCTTATGCCTAGCCCAGGCGGTCAATACTACGCAGTCCCTTAATGATGGATAACTCCTGTATGACTTCCTCAATAGACATGTTGGGTGGTAGTTGCAGCAGAACTTCAATCTCCAAACTGTCGCCTTCATCTATTCGGGTTAATTGTATGTTCTTTATTAAAACACAGAGCTCACCAAGTATTGAGCCTATGTTTCCCACCTGTCCAGGACGATCTTCCACTACCATGACCAAACCTTTGTAATCACGCATTCCGGTAATTTTTTCTTCAAATTTTACAAAGTAAATCAATACAAAAAGAATTAGAACAGTAGTAACCACAGCTGGAATATACAGGCCCGATCCCACAGCCAATCCGATACAAGCTACGGCCCAGAGTCCAGCAGCAGTAGTCAGACCGCGAACTGTGGCTCCCTCTCTTATAATGGTTCCCGCTCCTAAAAACCCGATTCCGCTTACCACTTGTGCGGCAATACGACCGGGATCAGCATTTACCGTGTGATAATACTGCAGGTAGATATCTATGGATACAATCATGGCTAAAGCTGACCCCACACAGACCAGGGTATAGGTTCTAAGCCCGGCAGGTCGATTCAGGCTCTCCCTCTCCAAGCCTATCAAGGCCCCCAGAATACTGGCCAGGGTAAGCTTAAACACTATTTCATAGATTCCCATACTTTCACTCACAATCCCAATAGTGATATCACTGCTTAGACATTTCCTTCAGCATAAGCTTCACCCTGCTGCTAACCACGTCCAGCGGAACCAGTTCCGGATCTTTAGCGGTTCTTTTCTTGACTTCCACCTGTTTTTCCTGCAGGGAGCGAGGGCCAATAGTAATCCTCAGCGGGATTCCAATGAGATCGGCATCCTTAAACTTTACACCCGCCCTTTCATCCCGGTCGTCAATAATAGTCTCCAATCCCTCTTGTTTAAACTCTTCATAAAGTGACCAGGCCGCCTGCATCTGTTCCTCATTTTTGCTGTTGACCGGAACAATAATAACTTCAAAGGGGGTAATGGGAAGCGGCCAGACAATACCATTTTCATCAGCACTCTGTTCGACGGCTGCTGCCATGGTACGCGATATGCCGATTCCATAACAACCCATAACCATAGGCCTTTCCTTCCCCTTCTGATCCAGAAAATTGGCCTCCATGGCCTCAGAATACTTGGTTCCCAGCTTAAAAATGTGTCCTACCTCAATTCCCCGCATGCTGTATAAAGGAGCTGAACAAACCGGACAACTGTCACCCGCAACAGCATTGCGAATATCGTTGATGCCTGCCGGCGTAAAATCCCTTCCCAGGTTTACATTGATAAAATGATAATCATCTTCATTGGCCCCACAGGCAAAATTCTTCATCTGGCTTACTTCCAGGTCTACATAGCTTTTCAGCGGCATCCCCACCGGTCCCAGCGAACCGAAACCGGCACCACAAAGCTGTTTTACCGCGGCCTCATCCGCCATGAATAATTGATTGCAGCCCAGCACATTCTTGAATTTGATTTCGTTTAGCTCGCGGTCCCCTCGTACTATTGCCGCTACTAGCTCTTCATCCGCATAATAAATCAAGGTCTTTATTTGTTTTTCTTTGGGAATACTCATATAATCAAGCAGGTCCTGTATGGTTCTCTGTCCCGGGGTATGGACCTTTTCCCGTTCCAACTGCTCTTCTTCGGCCTTTGATTCCTCCAGGAAACAAACCGCCTTTTCCGTATTCGCTCCATAATCACAGTTTTCGCAGTATACTATCTCCGCTTCGCCATTTTCCGCCAGAACCATGAATTCATGGCTTTCATTCCCGCCTATAGCCCCGCTGTCAGCCTCCACCACCCGGTATTGCAGCTTTAATCCCTGGAATATGCGATTATAGGCCGCGTACATTTTGTGATAGGAAATATCCAACCCTTCCTCATCAATATCAAAGGAGTAGAGGTCTTTCATGATAAATTCCCGCCCGCGCATCAAGCCAAAACGGGGCCTAATTTCATCCCGGTATTTGTTCTGTATCTGGTAAAGCAGCAAAGGCAGGTGACGGTAGGAATGAACATCAGCATCCACCAGAGTGGTAATTATCTCTTCGTGAGTCGGTCCCAGGGCAAAATCGCGATTGTGCCGGTCTTTTAGCCGAAACATCTCATCGCCATAAACCTCCCAACGGCCTGATTTCTTCCACAGCTCCGCCGGTTGGACTATAGGTAGAATTACTTCCTGGCCCCCGGCCCGATCCATTTCTTCCCGGACAATACTCATTATCTTTTTGAGAACCCGGTTGGCCAAAGGCAAATAGCTATAAACACCTGCCGTGGCTTTTCTTATAAAGCCGGCTCTCAACAGCAACTGGTGACTCAAGACTTCAGCCTCGCTGGGTACCTCCCGCAATGTGGGAAAGAATAATTCTGAAGCTTTCAAGAGTTCAAACCCCCTTACTTTTTACTGCTATCCTCAATTTCCCGTAAAAGCACTGTTACCAGCTCGTTTTCCGGTACTTTTTTAATTATCTCACCGTTCCTGAATAATAAACCAAATCCCCGTCCCCCGGCAATACCAAGATCAGCTTCCCGGGCTTCCCCCGGTCCATTGACCACACAACCCATAACCGCCACCTTCAAGGCTTGCGGGTAATGCCTGATTTTCCTGTCGACCTCTTCGGCGGTTTCTATCAAGTCAATCTCACAGCGGCCGCAACTGGGGCAGGAAATCAGTTCAATTCCACGCTGGCGCAGACCCAAACTACGCAGTATTTCATAGGCGGCCCATACTTCATCCACTGGATCTGCGGTTAACGAAACCCTAATGGTATCTCCAATCCCTTCGTACAAAAGCATCCCTATTCCCAGGGCCGACTTAATCAAGGCACGATCCTTGGTACCGGCTTCGGTAATGCCCACATGCAGCGGGTAATCAACTTTTCCGGCCAGCAGGCGATAGGCCTCCACCGTCAGCATAACCGAGGAGGCTTTTAACGACAACTTTATTTCATGGAAGTCCATATCTTCCAAAAGCTTTACATTTTCCAGGGCGCTTTCCACCATGGCCTCGGCCGAGATTCCCCCGAATCTCTCCAAGATCCTTTTGTCCAGAGAGCCGGCATTAACCCCGATTCTTATGGGTGTTTTTTTCTCCTGGCAAGCCTTCACTACTTCACGCAGCTTCTTCTCTTCCCCTATATTGCCCGGGTTTATCCGCAAGCCATCAGCTCCAGCCTCCAGGCTTTTCAAAGCCAGGCGATGATCAAAATGGATATCGGCAATCAAGGGAATATTTATCTTCTCTTTAATGCGGGCAAGCGCCCGGGCGGCTTCCTCATCAACCACCGCCACCCGTACGAGCTCACAGCCGACGGCTTCCAGCTGCTGTATCTGTTTAACGGTCCTTTCAATATCACGGGTATCGGTGTTAGTCATCGATTGCACCACCACGGGATGCTCTCCCCCGACCGGGACTGTTCCCACTTTGATTACCCTGGTTTTATGACGCATACCCTTTATCCTCGTATCCATCTTACAATATCATTAAAAGTCACAATAATCATTAAACCAATAAGAAAGAGAAAACCTATCCAGTTAAGAAAACCTTCCTTTTCCGGATCCAGAGGCTTCTTGCGTATGGCCTCCACCACGGCGAATACAATTTTACTGCCGTCCAGAGCCGGAATAGGCAAGAGGTTCATGATACCCAGGTTAATACTGAGAAACGCTGTAAAGTTAAGCAGGAATACTATCCCCACCTGGGCAAACTCATCTACCAGACGGGTTATACCCACCGGACCGGCCAAATCTCCCATGGATGCACCACCAGTTATCAGAATTCCCAAAGCGGAAAAGAGTAAAAGAGTAAGTTCATAGGTTTGTTTTAGCCCTAATTCCATGGATTTTATAATTCCCTGCTTCTCATAAATCACCCGGTTAAGAACGCCAATGCCCATATTGCCGGAAGAATCAAGTTTTACCGGCACAACCTGCAGGCTAACGAGCTGCTGGTTTCGCTCCAACTGCAGCTCCAAGGGCTGACCGTTGCTCTGGGAGGTTTGCTGATTAAAATCAGCCCAGCTATTAATGGCAATACCGTTTACCGAAACTATCCTGTCATTGGCCCTGATCCCCGCCAGATCCGCTGGTTTCCCCTTGATTACAGTTCCTATTACCGCTTCATTGGAACTGTGGGGGAGGCCCATCACGCTATAGCTGAAAACAAAAATCAGCAAGGCCAGAATAAAATTCATAAAAGGCCCGGCAAAGGAAACCCGGATTTTTTCCAGGGGAGTCCTATGGCTAAAACCATCGGGTTCTTCCGGATCACCAGGTTCTTCTCCGGCCATCCGCACAAACCCCCCTAAAGGAATCGCACGCAGAGAATAAACTACCCCGTTTCTTTTCCAGGAGAAGAGTTTGGGGCCAAAGCCAATCCCAAACTCGTAAACCGGTATGCCAATCCGGCGGGCCACTACAAAATGCCCCCATTCATGGGCCAGAATCAGCACCGCAATAATCAATAGAGTAATAAGAATAGTGTTCATGCAAGCCTCCTAAAAGCTATTTCGAGATTTATCTATTAACCCCCATGTCCAAGGAGCACAACCACCCATGAAAAGTGAAATACTAGCTGGGTTTGAATAGTATGATGTGGTAGGAAATAACCTTAACCCCTTGCCCCTCACTTTTCTTAAACAAGTTCCTCGCAACGGGCCCGCGCCCAGGCATCAGCCGCCAGTATGCTGTCCAGGTCAGGCTGCTTCACTACATTATGCATTTCCATAACCCTTCCCACCAAAGAGGGAATGCTGGAGAAGGATATCCTTCTTTGCATAAAAAAGTTTACCGCCACCTCATTGGCTGCGTTAAGCACTGCGGGCATGCTGCCTCCTGTTTTACCCGCCTCGTAAGCCAGAGCCAGAGCTGGAAAAGCCTGAGTATTCGGACAACTAAAATGGATGGCCCCAAGCGTTCTGAAATCCAGCCTTTCCACTGGAGATTCCATCCGCTCCGGGTAAGTAAGGGCATATTGAATAGGTATTCTCATATCAGGCCTTCCCAGGTGAGCCAGGAATGATCCATCCTGCAATTCCACCATGGAATGGATGATACTCTCGGCTTGAATAAGAACTTCAATTTCATTATACCCCACTCCAAAAAGATGATGAGCCTCGATAACTTCCAAGCCCTTGTTCATCAGGGTAGCAGAGTCTATGGTTATTTTGGGTCCCATGGACCAGTTGGGGTGCTGTAAGGCCATTTCCAAATTAACCTTTTCTAACTGCTCAGGAGTAAAATCCCGGAAAGGACCGCCGGAAGCGGTGAGCCAAATTCGATGCAGATGCTTTTCTTCACCTGCTAAACATTGAAATATAGCTGAATGTTCGCTGTCCACAGGGATAATCGCGGCTCCCTGCTGCCGTGCTTGCCGCATTACAATTTCCCCGGCTGCCACCAGGGTCTCCTTATTAGCCAGGGCTACCCGTTTCCGGGCCTCGATTGCTGCCAGAGTAGGCAGAATACCTATGGCCCCACTCAAAGCCACCAGCACAATATCAACTTCCGGCAAACTGGCCAATTCACATAATCCCTCTACCCCAGGCAGAGCTTTTTTAACTCCGCTGCCACCCAACTCCCTGAGTTGCTTCAAGCTTTCCCTATCAGCCAGGGAAATATATTCAGGCTTATAGAGTTCAATCTGTTCTTGCAAGAGCTTTACTTCATCTTTGGCCGCCAGGCCCAGTACTCTAAACGAATCCGAGTGCATACGGATTACATCAAGTGCTTGTCTGCCAATGGAACCGGTAGAACCAAGAATTATTACATTGGACTGCTTCTTATTCATTTATATAACCTTCCTTTCGCCATTAGGCAGGTAACAGTATGAAATGATGACTTTACTGCAAATACCTCTTTTGATGCATAAGGCTTGTATAAATATACAAGCGAGCGTTGACGAAGCATGGATGCAATACCCGACGAAGGCGAGATTTTATTTCCTCCAGTTAAGACCGTCAAATATACCCGCCCGATAACCGGCAATCAGTATCACCAGCAAAACCGGACCCAGTATCATCCCCGTAAGCCCGCCCAACTGCAAACCGGCATAAAGCGATATCAAAGTGGCCAGGGGATGCAAACCAATATTATCTCCCACTATCTTGGGTTCGAGGAACTGCCTGACTACTGAAATCAAGAGATAAACAATCATTAGGCTAATCCCCAGGCGCAGGTCGCCCGCCATAAATTGCCATATAATCCAGGGGATAAAAAAGGCTCCCGGTCCCAAAACCGGAAGGATATCCAGGAGGCCTACGATTATGCCAATGGTAATTACATAGTCAAGACCCAATATCCTCAAGGCCACCATAGTAACTATGGTGGTAACCGATATAAGTATGCTGTAAGCTTTAACAAACCCTACCAGAACCCGGAAGAGTTCAGCAAATACTTCCCGAGTTTTGGAGCGAACATTACCGGGAATCCATTGCATGATGAAAGTTCTTATCATGGCTCGATCTTTAATTATAAAAAAGGTAGCAACGGTGGCAATCATTAGAAAAACCAGGATGCCTGGCAACATAGCCAGGCCATGAACCAATCCATTAATACTCTTTTCCATCAGGCTGCTTACCAGCTTTATCCCGTTCTCCATATTTTTCTGCAGGGCTATTTGAGCCTGGGGGGAGAGATTGAGGCCCAGATAAAAGAGCTTCAAATCACTGATAGCCAGCATAAAGCCGGCCGTCATTTGTTCAGAATAATGCAGAAGCTGGGGATAGAGTCGGGACATATCATTTATTATTCGGGAAACAAGCAAGGACAGCAGGGAAAAAAAGCCTCCCACTACGAGCAGCAGACTAATGACTACCGACCAATTCCTATTAAGATGAGCCTTTTTCTCAAAGAAATTTACTACCGGTTCAATAATTACCGCCAGCAGGATGGCAAAAATAAAGGGTAAAAACAGGCTGGGTAAATGAGCCAGGATTTTCCCAGCCAAGGGAAATACATAATGGAATAAAAGGTAAATAGCCAGCAGCACCATTACCATTATGGATGTCTTGCTCAGTGTTTTTAAATATTTTTGTAATTCCGGATCCAAAGACATAAACTCCTTAAACCTATTTTAGCGAGATTTTCGAGACTAATCACCCTATGTTTACCTCTATCCCCACATTTTAGCTGACCTTAATAGCTGTCAAATTTTTGAGTCAAAGAACCGCCCCCTGACTCATCCCCAATAAACAAAGAAATAATAAACCGCAGGCACCACCAGGAGAAAGGCGTCAAAACGATCCAGCACTCCCCCGTGGCCGGGTATAATCTTTCCGGTATCCTTAACACCAGAATATCTTTTGATAGCAGAAATAAACAGATCCCCGCACTGGGCCAGAATACTTGCTACCACGCCCAGTAAAATTACTGGGCTAATCCCCGGCTGCCCCAGGTGCAAGAATTTAAAAAACAAAAATGAAACCAATACAGATAAGAATAGCGATCCTGCTGCTCCTTCCCAGCTCTTTCCCGGGCTGAGTAAAGGAATCATTTTATATGTGCCCCAAACAGAACCAAAAAGGTAACCCCCTATGTCACTGGCCCAGGTAAGAAGAAAGGCCAGGAGTATTAGCAAAAAAGACTGGTCAAGGTCAGCAATCTGCAAAGCATAGCCCAACAAAAAGCCGATATAGGAAGAACCCAAAAACGTCCAGGCCAAATCCAGCGGTGAAAAACGGGGATAGCAAAGGACAAAATACAATAGTGCTGCCACTAATAAAAGGTAAATGCCCGGAAGTAAGTACTGAGGATAATCCGATCCTAATAATAAAATTAAGAGCAGGAAATAACCGGGCAACTGGAGAATCCTATGCCCCCTGCTTAAAATCATACGATAGAATTCATAAAGTCCAATGATGGCCAAGAAAATAAAAAAGCCTTTCCAATACCATCCCCCCTGGTAAAAAACGGCGAGTAAGAGGGGAACCCCGATAAGCGAACTTATTACCCTGGTTTTAAACATTCTTCTCCCCCTGTTAGCTTTTACTAAATCCCGCCAAAACGCCTTTCCCGGTGCTGGAAATCCCAGATAGCCTGCATAAGGTGCTCCCGGGAAAAATCCGGCCACAGGCAATCGGTAACCCAGAGTTCAGTATAGGCAATCTGCCAGAGAAGAAAATTGCTTATTCGCATCTCTCCTGCTGTTCTTATTAATAAGTCAGGATCTGGCAGCCCTACGGTGGTTAAACAAGCAGCAAAGCTCTCCTCTGAAATATCTTCGGCGCTTATTTCCCCGGTTAAAAGCTTGCTTGCCAGCTTCTTAACTGCAGCTATAATCTCCGCCCGGGAACCATAGTTGAGGGCAATATTAAACTTTAAACCCTTGTTATGTTGGGTAATCTGCAGTGCTTCCGTTATTTCCTGCCGACATTGCTGAGGTAGAGAATTATAGTCCCCCAGTACATTAATACGAACTGCATTGGCATGTAATTCATCTAATTCCCGGTGAAGATATTCCACCAGAAGTTTCATTAGATAGTCAACTTCTGGCAAAGGACGCTTCCAGTTCTCCGTAGAAAAGGCAAAGACGGTCAGGGTGGATACGCCGACATCTGAACAGGCCCGCACCACTTCCTTCAAGGAACTCATCCCAGCCCGATGCCCCATAGTTCTGGGCATAAGACGCTTGCTTGCCCAGCGCCCGTTTCCGTCCATAATTATGGCTATGTGCTGCGGTAGATTGTTTCGATTGATAAGCTCTTCCCATTTCGTTTTATTATTTATGGCCATACGCTTTCACCCTAAACTAAAAACCCCCATCAGGGGGTATTATATGCTAGTAACATTATAACCATAGCCAGGAGAATGCGAAAGAAAAATCTAGACTTCCATTATTTCTTTCTCTTTGGCCTGCAACACACTGTCTATATCTTTAATATTCCGATCCGTTTCCTTTTGAATATCATCCATACCCTTTTTGTTTTCATCCTCAGAAATAAGCTTTTCCTTTTCTCCATTCTTCAAGAGATCGTTGGCATCCCGGCGAATATTTCTTACCGCTACCCGGGCTTCTTCTGCTCTTTTCCGAACCACCTTGACCAGTTCCTTCCTTCTTTCTTCTGTCAACTGGGGGATAGCCAGCCGTATTACATTTCCATCATTGGAGGGATTTATCCCCAGATCAGATTTCATAATGGCTCTTTCAAGGGCAGAAATAATGGTCTTATCCCAGGGCTGTATAACCAACAATCGGGCTTCAGGCACGGTTATGTTAGCCAGTTGATTAATGGGAGTAAGCTGCCCATAGTAATCAACCATAATCTTTTCCACCATGGCGGGATTGGCTCTGCCTGCTCTTAACGATGCCAGGTCTTTTCTCAAATGTTCAATGGTTTTTTTCATTCTGTCTTCAGTATCACTTAAAATGTCCTTAATCACTCTTTTTACCTCCCTACATAGGTTCCTATATCTTCACCCATTACTGCCTTTAAAATATTACCCTCCTGGGTCAAATCAAAGACAATAATGGGAATCCCATTATCCATGCAAAGGGATGCTGCTGTGGAGTCCATTACCCCTAATCCCCGGCTTAAGACATCTATGTAATTCAAACGGTCGAATTTATGAGCCGCCGGGTTCTTAACCGGATCTGCATCATAGACCCCATCCACTTTTTTGGCCATAAGTATCACTTCAGCCTCAATTTCAGCTGACCTCAAAGCGGCTGCGGTATCTGTGGAAAAATAAGGGTTGCCGGTTCCAGCGGCAAAAATAGTCACCCGTCCCTTTTCCAAATGGCGAATAGCCCTGCGCCGGATATAGGGCTCACAGACCTCTTTCATTTCAATGGCTGACATAACCCGGGTTCCCATACCCTCCTGTTCCAAGGCATCTTGCAAGGCCAGGGCATTAATTACTGTAGCCAGCATCCCCATATAATCCGCAGTAGCTCGATCCATGCCCTTGGCGCTTCCAGCTACACCACGCCAAATATTACCTCCCCCAACAACTATGGCTACTTGCACTTCCTGCTGTACTACTTCCACCACCTGCTGGGCGATGGAATTCAATACTTCGTTATCAATGCCAGAAGCATTATGGCCGGCCAGTGCTTCTCCACTAAGTTTTAATACTACACGTTTAAACTTGGGCTTTTGCAAATGATTACCTCCCGGACTGCTTCTAAAAGCAGAAGCTAAAACATTATTTTCGGAGTTACCAGGCATTCAGCATACTGCTCTTTATTTGATCTGGGACATAACTTCACTGGCAAAATCACAGCTCTTTTTTTCAATTCCTTCGCCCACTTCGTAACGCGCAAACCTTCTTACATTTATGTTCTCACCCATTCGGGCTATATTCTCATTTACCAGTTCTTGAACGCTTTTATCAAGGTCCTTTATAAAGGCTTGCTCCATTAAGCAGCGTTCTTTAAAAAACTTTTCTACCCGACCTTCCACCATTTTCTCGATAACCTTTTCCGGTTTGCCTTCTTCCAGAGCCTGGGCCTTCAAGATTTCTTTCTCCCGGTTAATAACTTCCTGGGGCACGCTCTCACGATTAAGGTATTCCGGATTGGAAGCAGCAACCTGCATGGCAATATCATAGGCCAGTTGCTTGAAATCGTTGGTTTTGGCGACAAAATCAGTCTCGCAGTTCACTTCCACCAATACCCCTATCCGACCACCACCATGTATATAAGAAGTTACCACCCCTTCGCTGGCTATCCGGCCAGCTTTTTTTGCTGCCTTGGCCAGGCCTTTGGTTCTTAATTCGTCAATCGCCTTTTCCATATCACCATTGGTCTCGACCAGGGCCTTTTTACAATCCATCATGCCGACACCAGTTCGCTCCCGAAGTTCTTTAACCATTTCAGCAGTAATCACATTATTAGCCTCCTTAAATTTGGTTAGCAAGATAATATATCATGGGGACGGTCCTTCTGATATATATCATAATATATCTGTGTAAATCAGCGTCTATAATAACCCCCTGTAATGCCTTTATTTTCATTGGTGGTTCTGTCCTCCACCCTACGGTACTCCAGATAGGAATTACGCTCAGCTACGGGGGGTTAATTTTAAAAATCCTCTTTACGCTAATTCTTAGCACGAAAATAGCACGAAAAAGGGGGCGGATTACACCAACACCCCCTCTCCCCTTTATGCCGTAATTTGTTCCCCTTGTTTACCCTCCAATACTGCATCGGCTATTCTGGAGGAGATTAATTTCACCGCCCGTATGGCATCATCATTTCCCGGTATAACATAGTCAATTTCATCCGGGTCACAGTTTGTATCCACTATGGCTACCACAGGAATATTAAGCTTGCGGGCTTCCGCTACCGCTATTCTTTCCTTGCGGGGATCTACTACAAAAACTGCTCCTGGCAGTTTGTCCATTTCTTTTATACCTCCCAGGAACCTTTCCAGACGCTCTCTTTCGTTCAGCAGGCGGGCTACTTCCTTTTTACTCAATACCTCAAAAGCCCCCTCGGCTTCCTGTCTTTCCAGTTCCTTCAGGCGAAGAACCCGCCTTTTGATGGTTTTGTAATTGGTTAACATGCCTCCCAGCCAGCGCTGGTTCACAAAATACATGCCACACCTGCCAGCTTCTTCTCTAATCGTTTCCTGCGCTTGTTTCTTGGTACCGACAAAGAGAACCCCTTTTCCTGCCGCAGCCACACTCTTGACAAAATCATAGGCCGCATCAAATTTCTTAACTGTCTGCTGCAGGTCAATAATATAGATTCCATTTCTCTCCATATAAATATAGGTTGCCATCTTGGGGTTCCACCGGCGAGTCTGGTGTCCGAAATGCACTCCTGCCTCCAGGAGTTGCTTCATGGTTACTACTGACAAAAATATGCACTCCCTTTCAGTTTTTTCCTCCGCCGTCTCATCCTTCTTGAAGACTATCGCTAGCACCTTTCAGGAAGTCCACTGGCGTGTGTATTTTCCACAAGATAATATATCACAAAATTATATTGATTGGCAAGTTGGGGAAATCAAAAGTTTGATGTCACTGCAAAAAGTAATAAATACGCATTAGTGCGCATAAATATACCGCTCAGCATCCTTAATAGCGACCGCAGGGAGCATCAGAAGTGCCCGCAGGGTGCATCAGAAGTGCCCGCAGGGTGCATCCTTAATAGCGACCGCAGGCTATGTAGGGAACGACCCCCGTGTCGTTCCGAATCAGGCGCAACAACTAGCGACCGCAAGACATTGTAGGGGCGGTCTTCGACCGCCCGCTTTCACCTTCACCAGCGTTTTGTATATTCATGCAACCCTTATGCAACAAAAAGGGTTTTTTGCAGTGGCGTCAAGTTTAAGCAAAAAAAAAGAGTGACAAGGGCATGGACTGTGTCCTTAGATCACTGATTTTTTTTGGGTCAGGTTAAGTATCAAACTTACTTCTCCTTGACCCCGTTCCAGTATCTGGGCAATCTCTTTGACACTATAGCCCTTTTCATGCAGGCTTCGTACAGCCAGGTAGGGGTGGGCGGTTCTCAGCTCAAGCAGGGAAAACTCATCCAAGGGTCGCTCTTCCTTTATGGCTGTTTCTTCTTCAGTAAAAACATCCGTCTCCAGTAAGGAAGCAGGTGGAGAAGCCGGGTTATTTTCCAAGATTTTGGCTTTAATGATTTTTGCCGTTTCTTGACTGAGCTGGTTCATATGGTGGGAATAACTATAACCCATATCCTTAAGCAGCTGAATCAATTCTTTGCTATTCATCTCCAAATCCCGAGCCAGTTCATAAATCCTTACTTTTACTCCACTGACATTTTTTTCACCAAGCGGGAGCAGAGAAGAAGTCGATTCCTCTTCTTGAACAGCAAGCAAATCTTCTTCCCTTGATAAACTGTGGTTCGCACTGCTTGCTCCAGTATCTAGGCGATCAACTATCAATTCAGAAATGCTTAAACTGTTCTCCATCATCTTTTCCAGTTCATCTCTTATGGCACTGGCTTCAAGTACAGTTTGCTTGAGTTCCTGAGAATAAGTACCCATATGAGAAGACCTTTGCGCAATGATAAAGATAAGCATCGCCGCCAGAAACAAGACCAGAATTATAGAATAGCTGCCTATGGTATTCACCTTCTTCAAACAGTAATATCCAGCTTATTACCTGGGTTATTGAGCCGCGCCTCCATCTTGTCCTTATTCGCCATTTTCTCGCTTTTCCCTTTTTTGGTACGCTTCTTTTTTCCTGATTCCTCCTTTTCCTGTTTTTCATGTACATAGGCTTGTTCATTTCTCAACATCTGGTTTACGGTTTTTGCATTCTTATCCGTTTGCTGGCTAATCTGTTGTACAAACTCTTGCTGTCTGCTATTATTCTCCAATTGCTGGCTTTGTTGTATCCTGGCTACATCGCCAACCTTCTGTACGAGAACTTGCATATCAACGCTTCTAATGGTCATTATATCTTCCTCCTTAGCCCTAGCGGAGCGAAGTTAACTTTACTTCCCCCTGATCCAGAACAAAAGCGGTGAATTTTGCTGTATCATTTACAATATACATAGAATGCCCTATGCTTACCCGCACTCCCGGATATACTGTCTCTAATACCTTAACCTTGGCCATACTGCCCTTTTCAAACTCCTCTTCCAGATATATTATTCTCTCTTCCATCTCGGCTAGTTCCTGGCGCAGGTTTTTAAAATCATCCAACATCTTTAATAAGGTTCGTCTCTTGTTCTCACTAAGACTGTCCGGCGATACTCCACTTCTCTGAAAGATCTGCAAGTTATGGCTGAGGTTGTCAAACAACCTTTTCTTTTCGACCCTTTGCTTAATTAATTTCTGGTATTCGGCCCTGAACAGTGGATTAATTCCCACCTCCACAACGGTTTGGGTGGCCAACTGAGAACCCAGAACTTTGGATTCGACTTCTTGAAAAGCCTGAATGCAACCGCCAACAATTATGGCTTTTCTGTCGCTAACCCGGACACTACCTCCAGCCTTAACGAAGGATTGCATTATGGCGTCTTTTACGATTACATCTTTTCTCGCTTCCACCCGGGAATTTTCAATAAACCGGGCATAAATGCTCTCCCCAGCCTTTACCATGCTCTTTAGGCCGCCGGTAATGCCCCCTTTAACTACAATATTACCCCCGGCCGTAACATCAGCACCTTCAATAAACCCATTTATTTCTATATCTCCTTCAGCTTTAACCTTGAAGCCGCTATTTACCACTCCGCTTATTAAGATATTTCCAATAAAATCTATGTCTCCCGTTGAATAATCTATGTTTCCATTAATCTGCAGAATAGGATCGATGACGACTTTATTGTCAATTATGGTTACATGTCCATCAGTGGCTGCATACAGGAACCTCTCTTCGTTATCCGCTATCGTGTTTTTGCCCCGTGGTATGCGCAGTTCTTTGGCCCTTTTTGGGGGAATCTGCACTCCCATAACATTAATCCCAGGCTGGCCTTCAACGGCTGGAATCCTCTCAGCCAGCAAGGTGCCCTTTTTAACATTATAAATCAAGCCCAAATCATGGTAATCAACATTGCCTTTGTCATCTACTTTAGGGCCCATCCTTTCTTTAGGCAAAGGAAACTTGAAGATAATTGAGGCATTAATCCCATCAACCGGTACCAAACCTTCCGCTGCCAATATTTCACGATGCCAGTTCTCTTCTAGCACGGCTTGCTGGAGAGCCTCTTCATTTATTCCGTATACTACCCCTTTTTCCGCCAGTGCTTTTTTGACCTGTTCCAGCGAACACGGTACTCCTTCCGCCTCAGGGCCAATAATTTCGATGAAGGCCCGCATCATATCCTTATGAACTATTGTTTTGACGTACCCATCGATTTTCTTTTCCTCTGCCATAATTCAGCCCCCTCTTAAACCACCAGGTTTTTCTTTTTGCTCAGGCTTCCCCTTAACCTCAGTATGGCCTTGGTATGCAGCTGGGATATTCGTGATTCCGATAGGCTGATGACAGCACCTATCTCCTTCAGAGTTAAACCTTCGTAATAGTATAAATAGACCACCATTTTTTCTTTATCTGGCAAACGGGAAATGGCTTTGGCAAGTAAATCCTTAACTTCGTTGAATTCCACTAAATCCAGAGCACTTACGCTGTTATGGTCTTCCAAGATGTCAACCATGCGTTTTTTCTTCTGATCCCCATCTTCGCCGAGTAAAAAGTCATCTAAAGATATTATCGTGGTTGCAGCTACATCCCTTAAGAGTACCGCCAATTCATCAAGGTTCAGGCCTAATTCTTCAGCCACCTCCGAATCGCTGGCTGACCGTCCCAACCTGGTTTCAACGGTCATATAAGCCTTTTCCAGTTGCTTGCTTTTCTGACGTAATGAAACGGGAATCCAATCCATGGAACGTAAGCCATCTATCATTGAACCCCTTATTCGGGTTAAAGCATAAGTTTCGAACTTGATATTTCGTTTATGGTCAAATTTCTCAATAGCGTCTATCAAGCCCTCAATCCCATAAGAAATCAACTCATCCAGTTCAACCAGTGAAGAAAGATGAATGGCCAGACGGCTAGCTACATACTTTACCAGATGTGCAAAGTGAATAATCAACTGGTCTCTGGCCTCAATGTCCTCATTCTCTTTTAGTCGAATCCATAATGACATGGTATCTGGCTTCAAATCGGGTTTCATTTAAATAACTCTCTCCCCGTGTCCAATGGTCTTCACCAGCAAATCCCCGGTTTCGAGATCAAAAATAATGGTACGGCCATAGTTTCCGCCCGTATCGCTGGAGAGCAACTTAATTCGGTGTACTTCCAGGTTTTCCTTCACCGCTATGCTGTTACGCTCTCCAATTTTCATGATATCGCTCTCCCCTGAAAACTTGAACATCTGCGCACCTCCAGCTATTTTAGCCAGGAGGCGCGCGGGTATGGCCCCCTTTTTTTCCATTTCCCTGATAGCCAGCTTTATTCCAGTATCGGCAAACTTGGCTTCATTGGAGGTGTTTTTGGCCTGGCTGCTGGAAGGCAACATTATGTGGGTCAAACTTCCTAATTTAATCGCTTTATCATAAAGACATATACCGATACAGGAACCCAGACCAGCGGTTATCAGTTTGTCTGGAGCTGTAGCCAACTTATAGTCAGCCATACCAACTTGAATAATTTTGCTCATTATAGACTCACCCCAAGCGATGCTAGAATAACGTCTAGAGAACCGGGCTCAGGCAGGAGAAAAAAATGACCCACTATTTCCTGCTCCTCCCTTTTAAATTGTGTTTCCAGGACCAGAACATGGTCAGCCACAGCCCCGAATTGAGCCAGTACTGAGTTCAAAATAGCCCCTGCCATATCGATTCCCAGGGCCGGAACTGAAGGACGAAACTCCAGTTGGGTAAACATGGCCAGAGCATTTAGGTAGGTAGCGCAGATAATATTGCCCAATTCCATAAGGGCTGAGATATCCATATCGGAAAGAATTTCGGGATTAGTCTGTCCCCACTCTTTTCCCATCAGCATATCTACCAGCAAACAGGCTTTATCTACGGGTAGAAGAAAGAGTATACTGGCAGGAGCAGAACCGCTGGCAAGCAGGAAAAGACCTACCACATGAAGATCGGGTCCGCCCACCAAATCAGGCACCTCGGCAAAAGGCAAAATATTTACCTGGGGGACATTCATATCAATCTTGGCATTTAACAGCTGAGCCAAAGCTGTAGCCGCATTTCCTGAACCTATATTGCCAATTTCTTTGAGAATATCTAATTGCATACCAGAAAGCTCACTGAAATCATATACCAATTACCTTCACCTAGCTCCCTTTGTTGATTACTCTGCGAAAAACAGTTAAATAGCATTTAAGTATTATATGGGGGGCAGTAGCCAATTATCTGTTTAGCATATGTATACTACTTTAATTAGGGAAATCCTTTATTCGACAATCTTTTGCAGATCCAACAAAAGAAAAAGTCTATCTTCTAATCGGGCAATTCCCTTGATGAAATCCGAACTCATTGAACTATAGACCTTGTCGGTTTCTTCTATATCCTTACTATTCAAAGCTAGAACCTCGGACACTTCATCTACAATAATTCCCGCTTTTAAATCATCAAACTGGAAAACCACGATGCGTTTATCCTCCACCTCTCCTGCAGATGCAATATTGAAACGCTTATGCAGGTTTATTATGGCAACAATATTGCCCCTGAGGTTCACCACCCCTTCAATATGCTTAGCACTGCGGGGTACTCGGGTAATGCTCAGGAGACGCACAATCTCCTGAACATGCAAGATATCTACGGCATATTCTTCTTTTCCCAGCCGGAAAGCTACTACCTGGATACCATCATCCGGGCTCAAGTCTTCTTCACTTTGCAGATTTATCATCTCATCCACAAATTCACACCTCCGATTAAAAAAGGGTGGCAACATCAATGATTAGTCTTACGAAGCCATCCCCAGACACAATTGCTCCTGCTATGCCGGGAATACCGGTCAGTATTCTACCCAGGGATTTGATTACTATTTCCTGCTGTCCTATCAGGGTATCCACTACCAGACCAATTTGTCGTTCGCCTTTGCGTACTATCACTACATACATTTCGTCTTTCTTAGTAACATCGCCTGGTATTTCCAAAAGGCTGGCCAACCGGAATAATGGTAGTACATTTCCCCTGAGTACTATAACTTCCTGGTTTTGTACCGCTTTGATATCTTCACTTTTAATCATGGTCGTTTCATCTACTGAACCCAGAGGTATTGCATAGATTTCCTGGCTTACGGAAATCATCAGGGCTTGAATAATGGCCAGGGTTAAAGGCAATTTAATCTTAAACCGGGTTCCCTGGCCAGGCCTGGAATCAACAAATATCTCCCCGGACAGAGACTCTATCTTAGTTTTAACTACATCCAGTCCCACTCCCCGCCCTGAGACATCGGTGATATTCTCGGTCGTAGTAAAACCAGGATTAAACAGGATTTGAATAGCCTCCTCAGGGCTCATAAGTTCCGCTTCTTTAAGGCTTATAATTCCTTTTTCCACTGCTTTCTCCATTACTCTTTTGATATTAATTCCTGCCCCGTCATCTTCCACCTCAATATATACATTGTTCCCTTCATGCCGAGCTCGCAGCATTACGGTGGCTTTCTGCGTCTTTCCCCTCTTCAAACGATCTTGAGGTGATTCGACCCCATGGTCAATGGCATTTCTCAACAAGTGCACCAGTGGATCGCCAATTTCATCAATAACGGTTCGATCCAGTTCAGTTTCTTTGCCTTCAATAAGAAAATCAACTTCCCTATTCAACTCCTTGGCCAGGTCTCTTACCATCCGGGGAAAACGGTTAAATACCTGTTCAACTGGAACCATACGCACTTTCATCACCACTGATTGAAGATCTCCGCTAATCCGGTCGATCTGTTCAATGGTTTCGTTAAGCTCCGCGATTTTGCTGATCGCTCCGATTTGTTCCAGGCGCCCCTTGTGCATGACTAGTTCACCCACCAGGTTCATCAAAACATCCAGGCGATCAATGTCAACCCGAACGGTCTGTTTGACTTTGTGCCCTTTTTGCATCCCTTTACTCTCCTTATGCAGATCCTGACTGCCGCTAATCAAATTCCCGTTCGCTTCTGGCAGAGTGTCTGGGCTCAGGGAAGCTAAGTCAATTTCTTTAATCTCCATAACCTTGATTTCTGAAATAGCGTTCAAACGCTTTTCCAGCTCGCTCGAGGGTGAAGCACTTATAACCAGAAGTTCGATTTTCTCTTCGAATTTCCCTTCTTCTAAATCTGCAGCCGGAGGCAGAGACTTTATGATTTCACTATCTTCTTCCAAAGCCTTAAAAACCATAAAGGCGCGAACCGACTTCATCAAACAACCCGAATCCACGACCAGTTTAATATATATACTATTAAAATTTCTGCTGGCTGCTTCGCGCATAAGCGTCATATCATACTGATTAAATTCAAATGAAGAAGTATTGGAATACGGTGGTTTTTTAAGGCTTTCCTCCTGCTTCGAGTTCTGCACACTCCCTGTTGTCGGGGTTGTCATCTGAAAATTGCCTCTCTTAATGCCTTCCAGGATCATAACCAACTCGCTGTTATCCATTTCTCCAGAACCATTGGATTCAATCCGCTCAATAATTAGCTGGATTCGGTCAAAGCATTGAAAGAGAATATCTACGACTTGGGAATTAACCTCCAAAAGACCTTCTTTCAAATCAGATAATACATTTTCCATATGATGGGTTAGATCGGCCAGGTCTTCAAAGCCCATGGTTGAAGACATACCTTTAAGGGTGTGGGCAGCCCGAAATATTTCGTTCAAAGCCGCAATATCTCCGGAGTTTTTCTCCAAGTCCAGTAGTTTTTGGTTCAGGCTCTCCAGGTGTTCTTTACTCTCCTCCAAAAAAACATCCAGATATTGGGACATATCCATTTTCATCTCAATCACCTCCATAAGAAATAGCCCGCTTGTAGCAGCCAGCCGATTATAGCATCCTTAATACTTCCTCACTGATTTCCGAAAGTGGGACTATCTTGTCTACCAATCCTGTTTCCACCGCAGCTTTGGGCATGCCATATACAATACAAGTAGATTGATGTTCCGCGATAATCTTTCCCTTCTTCTCCTTAATATACGGTAGCGCTGCCGCCCCATCATGACCCATACCCGTCATAATTACACATACTATATTAGACCAAAATTGCTCAGCTATCGATTCCAACATAATATCGGCTGCCGGTCGCAGTCCTCCTCGGGGCTTTGATTGATCCAGCTCTATGTATAGTTCGTTTTCCATTCCCTTTAAGCGTGATCTGGTTTTTAAATGATAATCGCCCGGAGCTATATAAACACAACCAGGCAGCACTTTTTCTCCTTGCTCGGCCTCCTTCACTTTCATTTCCGACAGTGAATCCAGTCTTTCCGCCAACGATCTGGTGAAACCAGGAGGCATATGCTGCACTACTAAAATGGCCGCATCTAAGTCAGCCGGGAAGCGGGGAATGACCTGATACAGAGCTTTGGGTCCCCCGGTAGAGGTGGCAATAACCAGCAATTTATTTAGCCTCCCGCCCTGATCTGGCAGCGACTTTTCCGTTTTTAAAATCGGCTCGGGAAGGCTCTTGTATACTTGTAGTTTTCTTTTAGTATTTGCCGCCATCTTGAGCTTTTTGATAAGCTCCTCTTTAATGCTGCTGATGTTCAGAGATATCTGCCCTGATGGCTTGGGAATAAAATCAACCGCACCCAGCTGCAAAGCCTTTAAGGTTTGCTCCGTTCCTTCCCTGGTCAGACTGCTAAACATTATTACCGGCAGCGGTTGGAACTCCATTATCCGGCTCAGGGTTGACAAACCATCGAGAACCGGCAATTCAACATCCATTATAACTACATCCGGCTGCAGTTCTTTGATTTTCTCCAGGGCCTCCAGACCATTGCCGGCTTTTCCCGCCACTACGAGCCCATCATCACTATTGATTATGTCAGCAATCATTTTGCGCATAAAAGCAGAATCATCAACCACCAGCACCCTCTTCTTGGGCATGTGACAGCCTCCTCTATTCTGTTACTCCTTTTCTCAGCCATTCGCGTTGCTTATCAAAAATGAATCTGAATATCCGGTCGCGCTGTCCTTCATTAATATCATCATATTCCACAGCATATTTGTTATGGGTTCCTTCTTTAGTTGCTTTATCCAATACCCTTACCACATGTGCCTGGCAGAAAATTGACTCGCTATCCGGTAGTTTTATCTCTATTTCAATTTTTTGTTCTTTCTCCATTTCTTGCGTGGAAAACAAAAGCATACCCCCGGCACTGATATCGCCGGTAACTCCTTCCACAAGTTCCCCCTTCTCCCCACCAGGCAATAACAATCTGAAGCCTACTGGAATGGCCACGCTAAGTCGAACATATGTCCTTTTCTGGTTTATAGCCACCAAATCCTGAGGTTTATTTACTATTAAAACCGGAATATGGCCCCTCCTGCGGGCGGCAATAACTGTAGAGGCGGCAAACATAGTCTTCTTATAGCGCAAAACAATTCTAATCTTCTGACCTACCCGCATGGTGATGTATATACCTTTGCGCATAGGCATGGAAATATGCCAGTAATCCCCACTAATCTCTTCCAAGCGACTGGGAATATATTCCTTTTCGCTATCATTTTCCATTTCGATTTCCAGAAGGTGATTAACCTTGATAACATGTGCTTTCATTGATTAGTTCTCCCTTTATCTCACTTAATCAAACCAGCCATTTTCTCAATAAATTTCCTTATTCCCCCGCTTTTTGCCTTTAAATCGGGGACATTCATACCACTAACTTCAATCATTCTGTCAATAATAGCATTGATATTCCTACTGGCTGTGCTTCGGGGGTAAATCTGGACAAAAGCTTTCTGACGCCTGATTCCTTCTCCAATTAAGGGTTCGTTTTCAATATGACCCAATATTTTAATCTCACAGGAAAGGAATTTCTGGCAGACCAGTTTGAATTTTTCCGCTACCAGTATTCCTTCAGAATCATTGGCTACCCGGTTGACTACCAAGAATATATTTCCCTTAAAAGCATTTTTTGCCACATTCTTAATTGTACTATATGCATCAGTTATGGCAGTTGGTTCAGGAGTAGTTATAACGATTATGTCATCAGCCGCCAGAAGAAAAGCCATTACACTCTTGGAGATACCAGCCCCGGTATCTATAATCATATAGTCATATGCACCATCCAGCTTGCGTAATTCTACCAGTATTCTCTTTAGTTCATTTTCCTTTAGGTTTGCCAGCTCACTTATGCCCGATCCCCCGGGAATGATTTTTAAGCCCTCCGGGCCCGATATGGTGATATCTGCCAGGGTCTTCTTTTCTTGAACCATGTGATAGATATTGTATTTTGCAACCAGACCCAGCATAACATCGAGGTTAGCCAGGCCCATATCGGCATCCATCAGTATTACTTTCATACCCCGGGTACATAGCTTTATGCTCAGGTTAAGAGCCAGGGTACTTTTCCCCACTCCGCCTTTACCACTGCTTATTACCACTACCCGGCTATGTCTTAAGTCCCGGCTTATCTCAGCCTCTATTTCCTGCTTCAGGTTTAAGGCCATTTCTCTTAATTTTTCCGCCTGGTCTCTCATAAGCCTCCCCCTTCCCGAAGCAGCATGCGCGCCAAATCAAGGGTATCAGGCACCTCAATATCGTCGGGTACATTTTGACCCGTAGTTAAATAGGCAATAGGCTTGCGGATATGATAAATAGTATTCAGAATCCTCCCGTAACTGTAACTTTCGTCCAATTTGGTAAAAATAATTTTATCCACACCAATGTGGTTAAACTTCTGGTAAATGTTGATTAAGTCACTGCTGTCAGTAGTAACACTCAATACTAGAATAGTTTCATCAGGATTAGCTACTTCAATAAACTCCTGCAGTTCCTCCATATGTTCATCCTTATAAGGACTACGCCCGGCCGTATCCACAAAAATAACGTCTTTTTCTTGATAGTGATGAATGGCTGCTCCCAAATCCTGAGGATTAAAAACTACGCTTATAGGTATACCGATTATTTCAGCAAAGGTTCTGAGTTGCTGAGCAGCTGAAACGCGGTAGGTGTCCAGGGTAATCAAGGCTACATCCTTGCCTTCCAAAAAACTCATGTTGGCAGCCAATTTAGCTATGGTCGTGGTCTTCCCTACGCCGGTAGGCCCTACCATAAAAACTAGGACTCCCTTTCTATCCCACGGCAAGTCGATAGGCCGTATTTCCTTTATGTATTCCTGAACCGTATGCAAGCACAAATCACGCACCCAAAGTTCATCGTCCCCTTTGCTATCCCGGGGCAAACGGGATTCCACCCGGCTGATTATGCTAAGAGCCAGTTCTTTGTCTACCTGGTTGTTTAGCAGGGTTTCGTAAAAAGGCTGCACTTCCTGAGAAATGCCTTTAATCTGCTCCACTTCAGATATCTTGTTCTTGACCTCTTTCATAAGGTTCTTCATCGTTTGCAGTTCCTGCAATAATTCGCCTGGCGCTGTTTGAGCCCTGGTTTTCTCCCCCGGATCCCTATCCTGCAGCGAAGATTCGGGGCCATTTGCTTCGGTAGCAACTACCGGGGAAGATACCGGTTTTCTTAGCCGGTCGCTATTTACCTGCAACTTTTCATCCACGGCCACAGTTATTTCCACTTGAGGTGCAAAAAGGAAACTTAAAATACCTCCTCTTCTCAACTTGCTGGTATGCAAGATTATGGCATCACTACCCATTTCTTTCTTAGCCTGCTTTAAAGCCCCCTGAAAATCTTTGGCGATAAATTTTTTAATTATCATGGTGACACCATCCCTATCACTTCAACACTGATTCCACTGTCTATCTCATTATAAGAAAGCACCAGCAGATGGGGAATGAAACGCTCTATCAGACGTTTCAAATACAAACGCAAAACCGGTGCACATAAAATAACGGGAGTAATACCCTTATTAGTTAAATCCTCATAATACAAAGATAACTTATCCATCATCTTTTGTGCAATATCTGGATCAAGAGCCAAATAAGAACCAAAGTCACTTTGCTGCACGGAATCCCTTAATATTTCCTCCAGAGAGGGATCTAAAGTCAACACACTCAACTTGCCCTCTTCACCGGCATATTGGGTACTGATCTGTCTCTTCAAGGCTTGCCGCACATATTCAGTTAATATATCAGTATCCTTGGTGATTTTCGCATAATCGGCCAGAGTTTCCAAAATACTAACCATATCCCTTATAGCTACCTGTTCTTTGAGCAGATTGGCCAGAACCTTTTGTACATCGCCAATATTCATCAAGTCAGGAATTAATTCCTCCACTACTGCAGAATTCTGTTCTTTAATAAAGTTTATGGTGTTTTGTATTTCCTGTCTTCCCAACAATTCAAAAGCATGCGTTTTAATGATGGAGGTCAGGTGAGTAGCCAAAACTGATGGTGGGTCTACCACCGTATAGCCTTTGAGCTCGGCCTGGTCTTTTTCCGCCGTGTCAATCCAGCGTGCCGGCAGATTAAATGCCGGCTCAATAGTATCAATTCCCAGGAATTCATGATCGTTTTCTATGCCTGGTCCCATAGCCAGATAATGATCCAACAGTAATTCTCCCACCGCAATTTGAGTTCCCTTTATTTTTATCGCATAGTTGTTAGGCCTTAATTGCATATTATCCCGTATACGAATAGGAGGTACTATAAAACCCAATTCTACTGCACACTGCCGCCTAATCATAACAATCCGATCCAGGAGATCCCCCCCCTGCTCGGCATCAACCAGTGGAATCAGTCCATAACCCAGTTCCATCTCCATTTTTTCCACCTGCAATAACTCCACCACATTTTCCGGCTTCTTAATAGCCTCTGCTTCTTCCACTTCCTCTAAATGCTCTTCATCCACCAATTCCCCGGTAGAATTGCGGAAAGCAAAATATAGTATGCCGAAGAATGCTGCCAGTGAATACATGGGTATCCGCGGTAAACCTATGGTACCCAGAACCAGCAGAATAACCGCGGCCAAACCTATAGCTTTGGGATAGGCAAATAACTGGGTGGTCATTTCCTGACCCAGGCTCAGCTTCGAGGCGCTCCTGGTAACTACAATTCCAGTAGCCGTTGAAATAAGCAGGGCCGGAATCTGCGTTACCAGCCCATCTCCAACTGTCAGCAAAGTATAAACCTGCAAAGCCTCGTTCCAGCTCATGCCTTTTTGCAGCATACCTATGATAAAGCCACCAACGATATTAATTATTATAATAACTATACCAGCGATAGCATCACCCTTGACGAACTTGCTGGCACCATCCATGGCCCCGTAAAAATCGGCCTCCCGCTGGATGTTTTCTCGCCGGTTCCTGGCTGTATCCTCATCAATGAGCCCAGCATTTAAATCAGCATCAATAGCCATTTGTTTTCCCGGCATGGCATCCAAAGTGAAGCGGGCGGCAACTTCAGATACCCTTTCTGCTCCTTTGGTAATAACTATAA